>JAIVGV010000155.1 GCA_020201365.1 Acidobacteriota bacterium | reverse complement strand
GTGCAGATCAGTCCACCAGCGAAGCGTCTGAACGACGAAGACCTGCGCCCGCGCTTCGACCCGGGCGCGCGACCGAGCCCCACGCCGACGCCCTCGCCCACGGCGACGCCCGTGCCCGGTCAGTTGTCGAACGCACAGATCGGCGAGCAGTTGGATAAATTCTTACTCGACAGCGGCGCGGTCGTCCGCGTCAACGACGCGGCGCGCGAGCACGGTCAGATTCGCGCCTTCAACAACCGCACGTTCGACGTGACGAGGGTCGTCCCGACCGTCGTGCTCCGCAACGAAGACTACGGGCGCATCTCGCGCCTGCTCGCCGACGGTCTCGAAGTGACGCTCGAATTCAACGTCCAGAACCGCGTCTATCCCGAAGGCGCGACCGCCTACAACGTCGTCGCCGAAATCCCCGGCACGGACAAGCGCGACGAAGTGATCATGCTCGGCGGTCACCTCGACTCGTGGCACTCGGCGACGGGCGCGACTGACAACGCCATCGGCTGCGCCACGATGATGGAGGCGGCGCGGATACTTAAAGCCATCGGCGTGCGCCCGCGCCGCACGATCCGCGTCGCCTTGTGGAGCGGCGAGGAGGAAGGCTTGCTCGGCTCGCAGGCTTACGTCAAAGAGCACTTCGGCACGTTCGAGAACCCGAAGCCCGACTTCTCGAAGTTCGGCGGCTACTTCAACATTGATTCCGGCACGGGTCGCGCGCGCGGGCTGACCGTGTTCGGTCCGGCGGAAGACGCGGCTATCTTGCGTGAAGCCGTCGGCGGGTTCTCCTACCTCGGCGTCGTCGGCGCGGCGACCACGCGCAGCCGCGCGCTCGGCGGCTCGGACAACACCTCTTTCAACCAGGCGGGCTTGCCCGGCATCGGCGTGCTGCAAGACCCCATCGAGTACGGCTCGCACACGTGGCACACGAACCTCGACACCTACGAGCGCGTCATCGAAGACGACGTGAAGAAGTCCTCAATCGTCCTCGCCGCCGCTCTCTACCGCCTCGCCATGCGCGACGATCTACTCCCGCGCTTCCCGCGCGAAGCGATGCCGACGCCCACGCCCACGCCGTCGCCTTCGCCGTCGCCCGCCGCGACGCCGCGAGCTTAGTTCGGTTCTTGAACACGTAACGGGCGTTCACCGCCGCAGGCGCAGAGAGCGCGGAGGTGCGCAGAGAAAAACTATTCTCTTCTCTGCGCGCCTCCGCGTCCTCTGCGCCTGCGGCGGTGAATCTTCGTTCCCCCTACGCGCGGCTCACTTCTTTCCAAGGCTTCCGATCCGGGAAGATTTGTAACCAGCCCGCACCGAAACCGTCATCTTTCGCCGCTATAATTTCGGTCAGCATTCATGGCTAACCGAAAACCTTGGGAGGTGAAAGATGGCTGAACGTTTAAGCGGCAAGAGGATCGCCATCCTCGTGACGGACGGCTTCGAGCAGGCGGAACTGGTCGAGCCGCGCAAGGCTCTGGACGAAGCCGGGGCGACGACGCAGATCGTCTCGCCAAAATCGGGCGAGGTCGAAGGCTGGAAGCACTACGACGCGGGCGACGAGTTCAAGGTTGACGTGCCGCTCGCCGGGGCGCGCGCCGAGGAGTTCGACGCGCTGCTGCTGCCGGGCGGAGTCGCCAACCCCGACCAGCTGCGCATGGACGAGAAGGCGGTCGCCTTCGTCAAAAGTTTTGTTGACGCGAATAAACCTATCGCCGCGATCTGCCACGGACCCTGGACGCTCATCGAGGCGGGCGCCGTCCGCGGTCGCAAGCTGACTTCGTGGCCCTCGCTCAAGACCGACCTCACGAACGCGGGCGCGCAGTGGGTTGACGAGGAGTGCGTCGTGGACGACGGGCTCGTGACGAGCCGCAAGCCGCAAGACATCCCGGCGTTTAACGAGAAGATGATCGAGGAGTTCGCCGGAGGGCGGCACGCGCGGCAGCAGAAGGCTGCCGCGAAGTGACCGCGCGTAACAGGGAAAAAAAGCGGGGCGTTCCATCTAAGAGAACGCCCCGCCTTTTTTCCGCTTGCGCGCGGCGACCGCCTAGCTCGGCTTATGCGTTCGCGGGAAAGTGAGAAGCGGATACCGGTGGAGGGACTTGAACCCACACTCCCGTGAAGGGAAACGGATTTTGAGTCCGCCGCGTCTGCCATTCCGCCACACCGGCGCGTGAGTCGTGATGATAGAGGGCGCGTCGCGCGGTCGTCAACCGCGTGCGGGGCGAGGCGGCGCGCGCCGAAGTTTAGGTGCGCGGCGGATCAGTTTTTCGTCTTCGTCTCAGACGGCTTGGCGGCTTGATCCTTGTCGGGCTCGACGGGGACGGCGGCGGCGGCGACGTAGCCGCGGCGCGAGCGCAAGAGTAGCCCGGCGTGGCGCGGGACGGCGGTGATGCGGCGGTACTCGTCGGGCGGCGCTTCGGCGAGCGGGCGCTTCGGCGTGTAGGTCAAGACGTACTCGGTGCCGATCTCGCGCGCCACGTCCGCGCCCTCTGCGATCAGCTCCTCGTCCGTTGCGGGCAGGTAAATCCTGCCGCCCGTCTCGGCGGCCAGCGTCTTCATCTGCTGCTCGCCGCGCTGCATGGCGCGCTCGTAAGCCTTCCGCACGCGGCGCATCTGCGGGTCGAACGTGATCGAGCCCGCGCCCGGCAGTCCGGCCATCGCGCCGCCGCGACTCTCCGTCGGCGGCATCGTCGGATCGATCCCGGCGCGCGCCACGCCCGAAGCCTTGACGCTTCCGGGCACGCCGCTCGCCGCCTGCGGCGCGTCGCGCTCCTTCTGCTTCGCCACGTTGCGACCGAGCGTGCCGTAGCTGACGACGTGGACGGTGACGCCCGCCGCCTGCAGCCGCTTGTAGGCGTCGGCGTACCCGGCGCGACCGCCGAGCACGCTCGACTCGGAGAGCGTGTGATCGAGATCGTCGAGCGTCGCGCCGCCGCCCGGCGTCTCCACGCCGTCCGTGACGAGCACGACGTGGCGGTTGCCGACGGGCTGCTCGGCGAAGAGCCGCGCGGCTTGCGTCAGCGCCTCGGCGTGGCGCGCGCCCGTGCCGCCCGCGAGCTTCGTCGTGACGGCGTGGCGCGCGGCTTCCAAGTCGGTCGTCCACGGCTGGACGAGTTCCGTGCGGCGGTTGAACTGGAGGATCGCGACCGAGTCGCCCGCGCGCAACGACGAGACGAGGTTGAGCGCCATCTCGCGCGTCGTGCGCGTGCGCAAGCCCGGGTTGAGTTCGCCGCCGGTGTTCAAGACTAAGAGCACGCTCGCCGGGATGCGCCGGATGCTGCGCACCTGTTGCGGCACGCCGTCTTCGAGGACGAGCACGTCCGTCACTTCGAGCGACGGATCGAAGTGTCCGTAGTCGTCGCGCGCGAAGACGGGGATGCGGACTTCCTCCGTGAAGACTCTGATCTGATCTTCCGGCGTCGGCGTCGCCTTCGGCACGACGCGCCCCGACTGCGCGCCCGACGTGTGCGCGGCGAAGAACACGGGTGCGACGTAGAAGAGTGCGGCGAGCAGGAAGAGTGCGCGGCGTCGGAGCATTAGGTAAGCCTCGGTCGGTTCGGCGTTCGCGGTAAGACGATTGTCAGATGCCCGCGGGGGGTGCGCCGCGTTGCCCGACGAGCAGAGGCATTAGGTGAAAGACCTCACCGCCGCAGGCGCGGAGATCGCGCGGAGGCTTGGGAGGCGTTCGAGCCTCTGCGATTCTCCGCGAGGTCTCTGCGCCTCCGCGGTGAGTCTCGCGTCATCCTCAGCTCAACGCAAAATTTTACTAACAAGCCCCACGATCTTACGCCTGCCGCTTGCGGCTCTGCGCCTGCACCGCCGTGATCGCGACGGCGTCAACGATGTCGTCCGCCTTGCAGCCGCGCGAGAGATCGTTGCAGGGCTTGTCGAGTCCTTGCAGGATCGGTCCAATCGCCGTCGCGCCCGCGAGCCGCTCGGTCAGCTTGTAGGCGATGTTCCCGGCTTGCAGGTCTGGGAAGATGAGGACGTTCGCGCGCCCCGCGACTGTTGAGCCCGGCGCCTTCGACTGCCCGACCGCAGCGACGAGCGCCGCGTCCGCCTGTAGCTCGCCGTCAACCTCCAACCCCGGCGCGCGCGCGCGCGCCGTGCGCGTCGCCTCGACGACCTTATCAATCAGCTTGTGCTTCGCGCTCCCCTTCGTCGAGAACGAGAGCATCGCGACGCGCGGCTCAACTTCCAGAAGCGCGCGGCACGAGTCTGCCGACGCGACGGCGATCTCCGCCAGCTCGACCGCCGAGGGCTCGACGACGACGCCGCAGTCCGCGTAGATCAGCGCGCCGCCCGCGCCGACGTCCGCGCGCGCCAATGCCATGACGAAGAAGCTGGAGACGAGCTTGAACCCTGAGCGCACGCCGACGCACTTGAGCGCCGCGCTGACGGTGTGCGCCGTCGTGTTCGTCGCGCCCGCCACGGAGCCGTCGAAGCGCCCGGCGCGGACGAGGAGGTCGCCGTAGTAGAGCGGGTCTTGCACGCTGATGCGCGCCTCGTCGGGCATCATGCCCTTGGCGCGGCGCAGCTCGTGGTAGAGCGCGGCGACAC
>JAIVGV010000429.1 GCA_020201365.1 Acidobacteriota bacterium | reverse complement strand
CCCCTATCCCTTAGCCCCCAACCCCCATTCCCATGTTTGATCGTCTCGTCGGGAACGCGCGCGCGAAGGGGGTGCTGCGGCGGATGCTGGCGCAGCGCCGCGTGCCGGGCGCGCTGCTGTTCGCGGGCGAGGAGTCGGTCGGGAAGTTCCGGTTCGCGGTCGAGCTGGCGAAGGCTTTGAACTGCCTGACGCCGCAAGGGGTCGAGGCGTGCGACCGCTGCTCGGCGTGCGCGCGCGTCCCGAACTTTCAGCCGCCGCCCGCCTCAGACGACAAGGAGCGCGGGCGACACATCGCCTGGAGCGGACATCAGGACGTCGGGCTGCTGCGACTCGAACGCAGCTTCATCACGGTCGAGCAGGCGCGCGAGGTCGAGCGCGAGAGCAACTTCCGACCGCGCGAGGGGCGCGCGCGCGTCTTCATCATCGATCCGGCGGAGCGCATGAACGCGAACGCCGCCAACGCCCTGCTGAAGACGCTCGAAGACTTCGCGCCGACTTCGCACCTCATCCTAGTGACCTCACGCCCGGCGAGCCTGTTGCCGACCATCCGCTCGCGCTGCCAGACCGTCCGCTTCTCGCCGCTCGCCGCGGAAGAGATCGAAAAATATCTTGTTGCTACGAAGCGGCGCGCCGGCGAAGACGCGCGTCTCGTCGCGCGACTCGCGCGCGGTCGTCTCGGCGAGGCGCTCGAACTCGAACTCGACGCTTACCGCGAGCGCCGCGCGCTCATGTTCGGCGTCCTCGAAGCGCTCGCCGCCTCGCCCTCGGACACCGCGCGTCTGCTGCGCGCGACCGAAGAACTCACCGACGCCAAGCGCAAGGACGGCTACGAGTCGTACCTCGACGCGCTCACCGCGCTCGTGCGCGACGCGTGGCTGCTCTCCGCTGATCCGCGCGCGGAGATCGTGAACGAGGACATTCGCGAGCGGCTCGCGCGGCTCTCCGTTCATGTGACGAACGCGCGCGCCGCGCGCTGGCTCTCGCGCGTCGAGGAACTGCGCGCGCAACTCGCCGTCAACGTCAACCGGCGCGCCGCGACCGACGCGCTATTCCTCTCGATGGCTGCGGCGTGAACGATTCTCAGCGTGAAGAGAGCGAGGGGCGACGTTCATCAACGAACGTCGCCCCTCGCTTTCCAGCCTTTGTTTATGCGCCTTCCGCGCACTTTCGCGGCTCAACCGCGCGCCGTCACTTCCCTATCGTGACGAGTCGCGGCGCGTCCTCCGCCGCCGCCGTGTCGCCCTCTTCGACCAGCTTCTCGGTCTCGCGGACGAACGCCTCGACGATGTCGGCGCCGGAGACGCGGCGCATCGGTCGCCCGTTCTTGAAGATCATGCCGACGCCCTTGCCGAAGGTGACGCCGAGCTGCGAGTCGTGCGCCTCGCCGGGTCCGTTCACCTCGCAGCCCATGATCGAGAGGTGCAGGGGCTCCTCGATGTGCGCGAGTCGCCTCTCGATCTCCGTCACGATCTCGACGAAGTTCGGCACGTCGAGGCGACCGCACGTCGGGCAGGCGACGACGGTGACGCCGCGCTTCCTTAGTTCGAGCGACTTCAGAATCTCCCAGGCGACGCGCACCTCCTCGTGCGGCTCGGCGGCGAGCGAGACGCGGATCGTGTCGCCGATGCCTTCGTAGAGGAGTATGCCGAGACCGATTGAAGATTTGATCGTGCCGCCGAACGCGGTGCCCGCCTCGGTGACGCCCAGATGAAGCGGGTAGTCAACCTCTCGCGCGAGCAGGCGGTAGGCGGCGACGGTGCGGTGCACGTCCGAGGCTTTGAGCGAGACGATGATGTCGGTGAAGTCTAGGTCTTCGAGGATTTTGATGTGGCGCTTGGCGCTCTCGACCATCGCCTCGGGCGTCGCCGTGCCGTAGCGTTTCAACAAATCCTTTTCGAGCGAGCCGCCGTTGACGCCGATGCGGATCGGGACTTTCTGCGCTGCGGCAGCGCGCACCACCTCGCGGACGCGCTCGTGCGCGCCGATGTTGCCGGGGTTCAGGCGCAGCTTGTCAACGCCCGCTTCGAGCGCCATCAGCGCGAGCTTGTAGTGGAAGTGTATGTCGGCGACGAGCGGGACTCGGGGGACGCGGCGCCGTATCTCTTTGAGCGCGGCGGCGGCTTCCTTGTTCGGCACGGCGAGGCGGACGACCTCGCACCCGGCGGCGACCATCTGCTCGATCTGCCGGACGGTCTGCTCGGCGTCCGCCGTGTCGGTCTTCGTCATGGACTGCACGACGACCGGCGCGCCGCCGCCGATCTGCACGTCTTTGACTCTGACCGCCCGCGTGTGTCGTCTCTCGATCATCACAGTCGTGTTACGTAATTCGTCGTCGCGTTCGCTGCTTTCGTCGCCGTCGCCGTCGTCACTTCGCGCCCTGCGTCGCGGCGGGCTTGTCGTCGGAGTGGCGGAAGTTCGACGCCTCTTTGAGCAGGTCGTTGGTGATGACGAAGCCCATCAGCAGCAGCAGGACGACGAAGCCGACCTGCTGGATGCGCTCGCGCACGGTCATCGAGAGGCGCACGCCGATCCAGCCGAGCACCGCCTCGACGACGAGCAGGAAGATCGCGCCGCCGTCGAGCACGGGGATCGGCAGGAGGTTGACGACGCCGAGGTTCAGGCTGAGGAAGCCGAGCATCGAGATGATCCCAGCCCAGCCGAAGCGCTGCGCGGCGCTGGCGGAAGCGCGCGCGATGCCGATGGGACCCGAGAGCGAGGCGCGCGCCGAGCGCTGCCCGCGGAAGATTTGCAGGAAGGCTTCGCCCGTCAGGCGCAGTATCTCGACGTTGCGGTTGACGGCGTAGCCGACCGCGGAGACGACGCCGATGCGCTGCGTGGGAATCTCGATCCAGGAGCGCACGCCTAAGAGCGCCGAGCCGTCGGGCTGAATCTTCGGCTTCGCCGTCGCCACGCTGCGGACGCCCCCGCGTTCGATGGTGATGTAGAGCGGCTGACCTTTCAGCCGGTTGACGGCGATGCGGACGTCCTGCTGGTCGCGCATGCGCTCGCCGTTGATCTCGTAGAGGTGATCGCCGGCCTGCAAGCCCGCTTCGGCAGCCGCCGAGCCGGGCGAGACTTCCGTGACGGTGAGCGGCAGATCGCCGTAGTCCGGGAAGAAGTCAACGACGCCGACCGTGTCGCCCTCCTCGATCTCCCTCGTCGGCTTGATCGTGAGTTGGACGCGCGCGCCGTTGCGCTCGACCGTCGCGGCGAGCGGCTGATCGGGCGAGATGCGCATGTCGTCGCTGACGCGCTCCCACGTCGGGTTGTCCTTGCCGTTGAACGAGACGATGCGGTCGCCGACGCGCAAGCCCGCCGCCTCCGACGCACTGCTCGGCTCGATCTTGCCGACGACGGGCGACGTGGGCATCACGGGCACGCCCGAGAGCACCGCGCCGAGGAAGACGACGGCGAGCGCCGTCAGGATGTTCATCACGGGTCCGGCGACCATGACGAGGAACTTCTGCCAGCGCGGGCGCAGGTCGAAGCGCTCGCGCGCCGGGATGTTCTGCGCGGTCGCGCCTTCGATGGGCGCGTTCGTGTCGTCGCCGCCGAGTTTGACGTAGCCGCCGAGCGGGATGAGGCTCACGCGGTAGTCGGTCGTGCCCCAGACCTTGCCGAAGAGTCTGGGTCCGAAGCCGACGGAGAAGGTCTCGACGCGGACGCGCAAAGTCTTGGCGACGATGAAGTGACCGAACTCGTGCAGGACGACCGCCGCGCCGAGGACGAAGACGAACGGCAGAATCCAGGTGAGCAGAATGTTTAGCATCGCGGAATCAATTCTCCGGCGGCAGGCTTTGCCCCTCGGCGTTTAGAGACGCGATCAGCCGACGCCGTTGCATGAGTTTACGTGAACCGTCGGGGAAAAGTCTAAACGCGCGCGCCCGCCGCCGCGATTTGGGAGACGACGGAAGACGCCAGCTTCCGCGCTTCGCGGTCTGCCGCGAGCACGTCATCAAGCGTGGTCGCGGGACGCGGCGCGTGTTCGTCGAGGACGCGGGCGATGGCGCGGGCGATGTCTGTCAGGCGAATCTTGCCGTCGAGGAAGGCGGCGACGGCCGTCTCGTTGGCGGCGTTGAGCGCGGCGGGCGCGGTGCCGCCGCGGCGGAGCGCGCGGTAGGCGAGCGAGACGCAGGGGAATTTTTCAACGTCGGGCGGCTCGAAGTGGAGCGCGCCGAGGCGCGTGAGGTCGAGCGGTGCGACTGACCCGGCGCGCCTTTCGGGATAGGTGAGCGCGTACTGGATGGCGTGGCGCATGTCGGTCGCGCCGAGCTGCGCGATGACGGAGCCGTCAACCAATTCGATCATCGAGTGGACGACCGACTCCGGGTGAACGACGATTGCGATCCGGTCGGCGTCGAAGCCGAAGAGCCAGTGCGCCTCGATCACTTCGAGCCCCTTGTTCATCAAGGTCGCCGAGTCAATCGTGATCTTCGCGCCCATCCGCCAAGTCGGGTGGCGCATCGCCTCCTCGACCGTCGCGCGCTCCATCTCCTCGCGCGACTTGGTGCGGAAGGGTCCTCCCGAAGCCGTGAGCACGAGGCGGCGCAC
>JAIVGV010000582.1 GCA_020201365.1 Acidobacteriota bacterium | reverse complement strand
CGCCCGACTCCGCGCCCTGTATGACGCGGTGGTCGTAGGTCGAGGAGAGGTTCATCGTCTTGCTGATGCCGAGCTGCGACAGAGCTTCCGGCGTCATCGCGTGATACTCCGCCGGGTACTCGATCGCGCCCGTCGCGACGATGAGCGACTGACCAGCCATCAGCCGCGGGGTGGAGGCGACCGTGCCGATGGTTCCGGGGTTCGTGAGTGAGACGGTCGTGTCTTGGAAGTCGGCGACGCCGAGCTTGCCCTCGCGCGCACGCTTCACAACGTCGTCGTAAGCAGACAGGAACTGACCGAACGTCATCGCGCCGGCGTTCTTGATGTTCGGGACGAGGAGCGAGCGCGTGCCGTCCTTCTTTTGAATGTCTATCGCGACGCCGAAGTTGATCTCGGCGCGGCGGACGCGCGCAGGGCTTCCGTCAACGACGGCGAACCCGTCGTTCAACTGCGGGAACTCGGCGAGCGCGCGAAGAATCGCGTAGGCGATGAAGTGTGTGAACGAAGCCTTGCCCGCGCCGCGCTCGCGCAGGTGGCGGTTGACGATGAGGCGGTTCTCTTCGAGCAGCTTGACGGGAATCTGGCGGTTCGAGGTCGCCGTCGGGACGGTGAGACTCGTCTCCATGTTCTCGACGATCTTGAGCGCCGCGCCGCGGATCGGCTGCGCCTCGCCCGCACGTCTAGCGGCTTGTGCGGGCGCGGCTTGCGTCGCGGCTGCCGCGCCCCGCGACGGAGCTTGAGAGACCGGCGGGACGGCGGTCGCGGGCGTCGGGGTCTGCGCGTTCGCCGGCGGCGCGGTCTGTTGCTGCGGCGGCGCGGGCGCGGTCTGGATCGCGGACGACGAGTCGCCGTCGGCGCGTGCGGTCGTGGTCGCGCCGCCGTCGTCGCCCGCCGCCGACGGCGATCCGCCGAGCAGTTCGTCGAAGTAGGCGCGCCAGGAGTCGTCAACGAGCGCGGGGTCGCTGCGGAAGCGCTCTAACAGCGACTCGACGTAGGTGGCGTTGGCGCCGAAGTTCTCGGCGATGATCTCGGAGAGGTCTGTCTGCGTTTGCCGTGCGCTCAAGGTCGTCTCACCTCGAAAGAGATTCACGCCCCGACGCTCACCGACGCGAGGCAGGGACGGCGAAAACGGTCGAATTTTCTCGCTTTGTTCTACCCTTTAGCCTACCACCATCCGCGCGCCATTGCACCCGCCGCCCGAAGCGCAAATTGACCGTTGACACGTGCGCGCGCCGCTCTGTAAGTTTGAAACTGTCCACTGCCACGGGACGCCCCGCTGTAGCT
>JAIVGV010000428.1 GCA_020201365.1 Acidobacteriota bacterium | reverse complement strand
AAAGCTGTGCCCCGAGACACTCGGTTTACCAGGGTATGGGTAAAGCAGCAAGGGCGCTGGCGGTTGGTTGCCAACCACTACTCGTTACGGATTACGCAGCAATAACCTAGACTGACGGGCCATGATCGTCGTTAAAGCGCGCCTAACAAATCGTTGGACGCGAGCGGCGGGAGCGTGTTTCGTAACTTGATTGGTCCGGCGATGCTTGCGTGAAATCGCGCCGCCGCGCCCACTCAACCGTCAGCCGCGCGTGTAGAAGTCTATGACGCGGGAGACGGCGCGGCGGCAGACGGCGCAGAAGCGCATCGTGCGGGAGAACATGATGCAGTCGAGCTGCGGTCTGTAATACCCTCGCGCCTCGTAGTTCGCGCCCTCGAACGCGCCGACGGCGTCCCTGTACTTCTCGCGCGCGAAGAGCTGCGACTGGCTCGCGAGGTCTTCGCGGAACAGCCGGTTCATCTCGTCTTCGGGTCGCTTCTCGGCGCGAAGCCTCGCGCGGCGCGCCTGCGTGTCGCGCGAGTACTTCTCGTAAGCAGTCTCGTCCCACGGCGTCGGGATCGGCGTGCCCGGCGTGACCAAATCCTTCCACTTCAGGTTCGCCGGATCGAGCAGCGCCGTCGCGTTCGGCTCCCACGGCTCGACGCGCTCTGCGGGCGGCAGGTACGCGACCTGCGACGTGAAATACTCGTCCGCCAGCCCGGCGAACTGGTGACCGAACTCGTGGACGAAGACGTAGTCCGCCCACTCGCTGTCAGCCGCGACCGTCGAATACAGGTTGTGAATCCCGCCGCCGCCGTAAGTTCGGCTGTTCGCGATGATCTCGACGAACTCGTAGGGCGCGAACTGCGCCGCCTTGCGAAACGCCCGGTTGTCGAACGTGAGCATGTAGCGCTCGGTTCCGAAAGCGTCGTATGACGCGCCGACCGGCGAGTCGCGATAGACGCCGCCCGAAGGGCGCGAGACGCCCGACTCGGACGCCGCGGGCGCGAGCCCCCAGACGTTGAAGTCGCCTCTCCGCTCCTTGAACGGGGAGACGGAGAACAGGACTTCGATCAACCGCCGCGCGTCGCGCTCGAACTTCGACTGTTCGGCGGCGGTGTAGCCGTCGCCGAGGAGCAGCACGTCAACTTTCGTCGCGGAGTCGCCCGCGCGCTGGATCGGGATCAGGCGCGCGGGCGGAACAGACTGCGAGCGATCGATGAAGATGTCTTTCGGGTCAAGGGTCGTCGTCCAGATCGTTTGAAAGACGTTTCGCGCGTCGCGCTTCTTCAGGACGATCTTCACGGGCGCGGTCGGCGCGGGAAACCGCAGCGACTCGCTGAAGGTGCGGTTGGCGTGGCGCGCCTCGTCGGTCGTCTCCCACTCGCCGTAGATCGAGGAGAAGCCGCGCGAGTAGAGCACGCGGTCGGTCGCGGCGTCGCGCACCTCGAAGAAGTATTTGCCGAGGTTCGTGTCGTCAATCATGCGCGAAGGATTCCCCGCCCACGGCAGGGGTTCGAGCACGACGCGATCCAACGAGAACAGCTCCCGCGAGACGTTGCCCGTGTGGTAGTAGTCGAGCCGCATCGTGCGCGGCGTCGGGGTCGGCGCGGCGAGCGCGCACGCGGCGAAGGCGAGGACGAAGAGCGGGAGGCGGGCGACGGATGAAAGTTTCTTGATCATGGGGCGATTGTAGCAGCAAGGGGTTTTGCAGGGGCAGGGACAAGTCCGCTGCCCGCATCGCCCGCGAGGGCGATAGCCGGGAAGCGCGATCATTCCACGTCGGCTGGTTGCGGATCCTTTGAGCGGGCGGGCGCGCGCGGCGGGCAGGGGCGAGTCACGCCCCTGCGGTCTTGCTCACGTCGGCGCGCTTCAAGTCTCAACGGCTCGCCTCTTTGCCTTCCAGAGCGTGTGCGCCAATACTGCCGCGATGATGATCGCGCCGCCCAGGATCGCCCAGCGCGAGGGGCGCTCGCCCAAGACGAGGAAGACCCAGACGGGGTTCAAGACCGGCTCGACGTAGCCGATCACGCCCGCGTCGAGCGAGCGCACGCCGCGCGCGATCCCCAAAGTGAGGAGCGTGTAGGCGAAGCCGATCTGCACGACGCCGAGGTAGGCGACGACGGCGAGGTTGCGCGCGTCAATCTTCTCCGCGCCGCGGACGAGCGCGGGCAGCGTGACGAGAAACAGCAAGAGACTCCCGTAGATGACCGAGGAGGCGCGGTTCACCTCGCGCGCGCGGCGGCTGCGCAGCAGCAGGAAGAAGACGGCGAAGCAGACGCCGGAGCCGAGCGCGGCGAGATTCCCTTCGACGTCCTGCGCGCGCAGCCTGCCGACGAAGAACAGAGACATCCCGGCGACGCACGCCGCGACGACGACGAAGTCCGCCGCGCGGTACTTCTCTTTGAAGAAGAGCGGTTCGAGCAGCAGGATGTAAACGGGCGCGGTGTACTGTAGGAAGATCGCGTTGGCGGCGGTCGTCAGCTTCGTGGCGATGACGAAGAGCAGGAGCAGCGCGGCGTAGAGCACCGCGGCGACGGCGGTCGTCGCGTTCAGCCTCAAGCCTTCGTGTCGCGTGAGCAGCGCGACGGTGACGAAGGCGAAGAGCGAGCGACCGCAGGAGAGTTCGAGCGGCGTCAGGTTATTCCACTTGATGAAGAGCCCGCCCGTGCTCCACAGCACCGCCGCGCCGAGCACGAGCAGGTAGGGCGAGACTCCCTCATGGTGTTCGCGTGTCGCGACGGTCGCCTCCTCACGTCCTGATGCGGCGAGTGTTCTAAGTGGATTTCACCGCGGAGGCGCGGAGATCGCGCAGAGTTGAACGCGGAGGCTTGAGCATCACTCAGCTCTCCGCGCCGACTCTGCGAACCCTCCGCGCCTCCGCGGTGAATCTCGCTCTCCGAAGAAAAACCTGCCGCTAAACTCGTAGCGTCAGGCACGCGCCGCGGCGCTTACGAGCCGAGGTGGAACGAGTTGATGATGGTCGGCATCTCGCCTTTGACGCCCACGTCGTCGGGGCTCGAAATCCCTTCGGCGCGGTCGGTCGTGAGCATGATGAGCGCGACGCCGTGCTTCTCGCCGCTCGGCGGCGGGATCAGAAACGCGCGACCGTAAACCTTCGCGCCGCCGCCCGCCGCGCCGGGCAGGTCGGCGGTGAACTTGATGTCGTAGCCGTCGTAGTCGCCGAGGTGGCCTTCGCCCTCGGAGACCTTCTCGTAGTTCTCGAAGCCTTGCGAGAACTGATCGTTGAGCTGCTTGGCGAGCTGCGGCAGCAACTGCTTGTCGAGGAACGTGCCCGTCGCGCTGATCCAGCCGACGGCGAAGTTCTCCATCGTCGTGCCGTGCTCGTCCGTGTGCTCGACCTTGACGAAGTTCTTGGTCTCGTTCGGGACGAGCGTCCAGTCTTCGGGGTAGTCGAACGAGAAGTCCACGTAGTTCTGCGCGAGCGTGCCCGAGAATTTCGAGCGGTCGTTCGTGTAGCGCGTCGTGCCCGCGGCGGGCGTCGTGCTGCGCGAGGTCGAGCCGCCGCCGCTCGTGCCGCCGCGCGAGTTCGCGTTCTTCACGATGTCGTTGGCGGACTTGTAGCCGAAGTAGGCGAGCCCGCCGATGAGCAGGAAGATGACGACGACGATGGCGAGGCAGCCCAAGACGCCCGCGATGATCCAGGGCGTCTTCGACTTCTTCGGCGCGGGCGGCGGGGAGAACGACTGACCCGGCGGCGGGTAGTTCGGCGGCGGGGGCGGATAATTGGGCGGCGGGTTGCCGGGCGGTGGATTGTTCTGCATTCGGGTTGTCTCCTTAAAGTAGCTGTTAGCTGTGAGCTGTTAGCTGTCGGCGATTAGCCATCAGCTTTGCGCCTTCGTTCTGGCTAGAAGCTAAGGGCTAACAGCTAACAGCTTCTCCTCATTGATCGTTGTCTGCGGAGCGCGCGCCGCCCGCCGCTTCGGGCTGGCGACCCGCGCCGAGGTTGTCGAAGTTGAGCGCGGCGTTGAAGACGAGGAAGAACTCGCCCTGCGTCTGGTGACGCCACATCGGGTTGGTCGCGAACATGACGACGTGACCGCGCCCGACGGGGACGTCAACCACCGCCGGGCGGTTCGCCAGCTCCTGCCCGCCCGCGAGCATCCCGCTGACGAGCAAGTTCTGCTCGCTGCGCGCGAAGCGTAAGACGACGCGCGGTCGCTCCTGCGGCGGCGTGTAGAAGGGACCGAGCTGCTGCCGCTGATCGTCCGTCAACTGCTCCTCGCCGGGTCGCCCCGCGGGGCGCGGGGGAGGCGCGGCTTGCGGCATCGCCTGCACGATGTCCGGATCGTTGAGCGTGCCGCGCCCCGAAGGGCGCTGAGTGCCCGCGCCGCCGCCTTCGCCTCCTCCGCCCCCGAAGCCCCCGCCCCCGCCGCCCGCGGCGACGTTGAAGAGCGGCGCCTGGTTGAAGTAGATCGGGAGCGAGTCGTCGTAGCCGTAGGCGATGGGGCTGCGGCGATCCGTGAAGGTCGCGTTGTAGATCGATCCGGCGGCTTGCAGTTGCCGCGCGTTGTCAATCGTCACGCCCGCCGTGATGCCGTAATCAACGGGCACGCGCGAGGTGTTGGCGACGGTGATGAAG
>JAIVGV010000427.1 GCA_020201365.1 Acidobacteriota bacterium | reverse complement strand
TACGCCGTCAACGGTCAGACCGCCTGGGCGCTGCTCGCGAAAGCCGAGCGGTACGACCTACACCTCGTCTCACAGCTTCCCGACGAGCAGGTCGAGAAGATGCGCATGAAGCCCGCGCGCACAGTCGAAGAAGCATTGTCGAAGGTTGACGCGCGCGCCGGGGGCTACGTCATGCCGCGCGGCGCACACTTCATGCCGGTCGTCGCGGGCGCGGCGCGGTAGATCGGTCGGTCGTTGAAGCTTCGTGCTGCGGCGGTCGGTGCGTCGCGGCTACTTGCCTTCGATCTTCTTCGCGTCGTCGGGGGGCAGCTTGCCCGCTTTGTCCTCGTCGCCGCGCCGCGTGCAGATGCCGCGCGTCTTTTTGATCGTCAGCTCGAACGTGCCCGTGATGGTCGCCGTGCCGGACTTGTCGGGGTAGGTGTAGGACGCCTTCACGCGCTCGCGCGAGACGGTCGTGATGGTGTCTTTGGGATCGGTCGAGTAGACGCAGCGGCAGCCTTTGCCGCAGCCCCTGACGAGCGGCTTCGCGTAGTCCGCCATCCGCTTGCGCGCCTCCGCTTCGAACGCCTCGCGCAGCGCGACGTAGTAGCCGACGCCGTAAATGCCGCTGTCGGGCGCGGGCATCGGGTAAGTGTCCCCGGTTGTCTCGCCCGCGTGGACGATCTTGACGTATTCCGCCACCGGGTCTTGCGTCGAGAAGACGCATTTGTAACACTCGCTGCCGACGCAGTCCGGCAATGCGCCGCCTTCGCGCGGCGAGTCGTCGCGATCATCGCGCGTCTGCTGCCGGGGCTGCTGGCGCTGCTCGCGCGTCGCGTCCTGTCTCTTCTTGTTGTCGCGCATGAGGGTTCGCTCCTTTCGCGTGTGCGGAGGGAAATGTGAAGCGAGGGCGGCGAGGCGTGAGGCATCATACGCCCTGTGCGGGCACGTTAACAATCTTCCGACGAGAATCGAGGAGTCAACGTGAAAAAACTGATCGGCTGGTCATGCCTGAGCTTCGTGCTTCTCACGTGCGCCGCCTTCGCGCGCGCGCAGTCGCCGCCGTCTTCGCAGTCTTCGCAGCCGCCGGACGAGCGCGGCATACGCGAGCCGCGCGTCGCGCTGGCTGAGGCGGCGACGGCGTTCGACATCGAGGGTCGCCCGGCGGTGCGCGCGCAACTTAAAACGCAGCAGCTCGCCGGGACGCAGGACGCGCCGGCGCGCAACGTCCTCGTTGTCGTCGAGAACCGAACGCCGCTCTTCTACAACTACGCCTCCGGCTGGGCGACCTTCTACGACGCGGCGGGCGTGCGCTGCGGCGAGGGGCTGTGGAAGGTCGAGGCGTTCGCGCCGGGCGAACTCGCAGAGGTGGACACGCCCGGCTTGCGCCTGACCTGCACGCCCGCGACGTGGCGCGTCACCGCGCTGAACCTGCTCACGCGCACGTCCGACGTCGCCAAGCCCGGCGAGCCCGCGCCCGCGACAGCCGCGACTCCGGCGGCGGGCGCGACGCAGCCGACGACCACGGCGAACGCCGAGATGCTGCCCCGACTCGAAATCAACATCAACGGGAAGACCTTGCCCTTGCAGCTCGACAACCCGGTGGACATCGTCGTCGGCAAAGAGCGCGTCGTCATAGTCGTGCGCCGCGCGCCGTGATGCGCGAGCAGCCGATCCCGCGTTGCGTGCGCCGCCCGCGCCGAGCCGTGTGACGATCTTTGATCAGAAAGTTGTCGGCGTGACACATCGCGCCGGCTTTACCGGCTTCGCGCACGGGCGCGTGTAGCCGAAACCGCAGACCTACACCCCGAAAGGAAAACCCCTAATGAGATTCAGACCGACGCGGCTGACGACCGCGGTTCTATCGCTTTGCGCCGTCTCCTTCCTCTCCCTCCAGGCCGCCCGCGCGCAGGGCAAGCAGGACTTCACCCTACACAACGACACCGGCGTGGAGATTCATGAACTCTACGTCTCGCCCCACAGCTCCGGCGAGTGGGAGGAGGACATCCTCGGCGAAGACACGCTGGCCGACGGCGAGAGCCTGACCGTCCACTTCTCGCGCAAGGAGAAGGCGAAGTTGTGGGACCTGAAGGTCGTTGACGGCAAGGGCAACAGCATCGAGTGGGAGAGCCTCAACCTGTTAGAAATCTCCGAAGTCACGCTGCACTACAAGAACGGCAAGGCTTGGGCTGATCTGAAATAGCCGCGGCGCGATCCGCTTCGAGAACTCCGGGTGCTCGCGGCGCCCGCCCAAATTTTATGCCCCGCGGCGTGCGTCGCGGCGGCTTGACCCGCGGCGCGCGCGGCGTCAAACTTCCGCGTCAAGTAAACCCCCGAAATTCTCTGTCAGCTTGGCGAAAGGAGATCGCATCATGGCGGACGAGGGACGGAAGAAGTGCAAGCACAACCTGTGCGAGTGCGAGGCGGAGGAGGGCAGCGACTACTGCAGCAGGTTCTGCGAGGACGCGCAGAAGGCTAAGGTCACGGCGATCAGGTGCGACTGCCAGCACGCCCCCTGCTCATAAAAACCTTCGCGGCACGAGATCGAGCCCCGCGAACGTCCGTGTGAGGACGTTCGCGGGGCTCGACTTATTAACGATGAAGTCGGGACGATGAGCGATGGAGTGAAGGCAAAGGCTTTCCGTTCAGCGTCCCGACTTCATCGTTTCCTGCCTTGTGTTGCCCCGCCGCCGCGAATTCTTAATCAAATCACAACACCCGCGCGGGCAGACTCCTCCTTATCATCCACACATCAAAACTGCACGCGCGCGCGATGCAGGATTCGACCACGGCACACGCCGGACGGTTCGCGCGCCGCGCCGGGCTTTGAAACCTCGCCCACCCCGAACGGGCGTGAAAAATTCGAGAGGTTGAAAATGAAACGGACACTGTTCATCGCGCTGCTCGTCGTCCTGGCGTGCGCCGCCGCGCCCGCACAAACGACGCGCACGCGCGGGGGCGCCACGGCGTCTGGCACGACCACGGCGCAGAGGGGCGACGCGCTTGAGATCGCTTCCGGCACGCAGCTCGCCGCGCAGTTGGAGCAGACGCTGGACGTGCGCAAGGCTCACGTCGGCGATCGGGTGGTCTTGAAGACGACCGAAGCGATCAAGCAGAACGGTCAGACGGTTGTGAAGAAA
This sequence comes from Acidobacteriota bacterium, assembly GCA_020201365.1. Classification (GTDB taxonomy): domain Bacteria; phylum Acidobacteriota; class Blastocatellia; order Pyrinomonadales; family Pyrinomonadaceae; genus JAIVGV01. The sequence goes on along the minus strand of JAIVGV010000427.1, from coordinate 1,488 downwards.
GGCTCGCGCCTCGTCGGTCGCGTCACCGAAGTGCGGCAGCGCGCGCAAGGCTCCGCCGCGTCGAGCATCGGTCTCGTCTTCGACCGCCTTGAGAGCGGCTCGCTCGTGACGCCGATCACGGCGACGATCACCTCTGTGACGCAGGCTCGCGCACAGACGCGCGCGGGCGACGACAACGCCGGGGCGATGTCCGACGCGCGCACGACCTCTTCGGCGCGCACGTCGGGCGGCTCTTCGTCGGGCGGCGGGCTGCTCGGCGGCGTGACCGGGACGGTCGGCAGAGTCGTTGACACGACGACGAACGCCGCCGGCACGGTCGTCGACACGACGACGGGCGCGGTCGGCGGCGTGGCGAACGGAGTCGGCAGCACCGTGTCGGGCTTGCGCATCACGCAGTCAACGAGCGCGGACGTTTCGGGCGGCTCGACGCTCTCGCTGACGGGCGGAAGCCTCCGGCTCGAAAAGAACACGACTTTCCACCTCGTCCTCAACCAGTCTTCGAGCGTCAACAACTACGACCGCAACTGACGCACGGGGAATAAAGCGACGCGCAGAAGAATGGCGGCGGCGTTCATTAAACGCCGCCGCCTTTCTTCGCGTGCGACTGCCCGCGCCGCCAGTCGCGTCTGTCAGTTGCGCGCGACCGCAAGCGTTTTAAGTCTGCCGTCCGCGCCGTCAGCCGAAATTATTTCAGCTCGACGATGAGGACGTGCGCCTCGTTGTTGCCGACGACCTGCCCGGCGTGCGTCTCCGCCGCGTGCCACGTCACTTGCCCGGCTCTGCTGTTGACCTCGACGGGTCTGCCCCTCGGGTAGGTGAAGCGCGTCCGGGCGTCGGCGAAGGCGTAGGTCACGTAGTTCGGGTGCGAGTGCATGGGCGTCTTCTCGCCCGCCGCGGCGCGGTATTCGACGACGCGCACGCGTTCGTTTTCGAGCACCACCGTGTAGTGCGTGGGATCGACGCTCACGGGGTCTGCGCCGCGCGCGGCGCGTGCGCGCACCGCGCGCCTCGAGCCCTTCAGCTCGAAGAGGAGCGCGTGCAGGTCTGTCACGGCTCCCGAAGCGTGCCGCTCGGCGCCGCGCCAGACCGCCTGCCCCGCCTTGAAGTCGCCCTGCGTGGTGGCGCCCTTCGCGTCTGTGAACTTCGCCGTCGCGTCGCTCAGAGCATAGACGACGTAGTCCGGGTGCCGGTGCAGACGCGCCTTCTGGCCCGCCTTGGCGTCAACTTCGAGAACTCTGATCCAGGGGTTGTTCAGGCGCACCTTGTACATGCGTGGCGCGACGACCGCCGGGTCTTGCGCCGACGCGGTGGCGGCGAAAGACAGTATGGCGAGCAGCGCGCAGCCCGCCGTCACACGAAACGAACGCTTCATGTCGTTCCTCTTCTCGGCAGATGCCGGAGTTGATCTGTTAGAGCTTCGCGAGGTTCCCTTGCGTGGAGTGCGGGCGCACACTATCACAAGGGCGCGCGCGAGTAAACGTGACAACG
>JAIVGV010000010.1 GCA_020201365.1 Acidobacteriota bacterium | reverse complement strand
GCCTGGAGACCGCCAAGTGGATTCCCGCGCTCGCCATAGACATGATCGGCGTGGGCGAGCGTTCGGGCAGTTTAAGGGAGATGCTCGACGAGGTGGCGACCTTCTACGACGCCGAGTCGGAGGTCAGGCTCGAACAGTTGACGACCATACTCGAACCTGCGATTCTCCTCGTGATGGGCGGCGTGGTGGTGACGATCCTCTTGGCGATCTACCTGCCGATCATCCAGTCCATCTCGAACGTCTCCGGCATGAAGACGCCTTAACGCCGAAGGCGGAAGATAATGCCGCCGGGGCGTCTATAAATAAGGACGATTTTCGCGCCGCCCGCGCATCTTCCGCGCGGTTCAGGGCATCAGACTTGGGGCGCGCGCCCCGCCGGTTAAGTTCGCTAAAGACAGGTAGTTTGGACGAAGCATGACCGCCTCCCTCGAAGAGACCATCGCCCCCGCGCAGGAAGCCGCGACGCAGAGCCGACGCACGACGGGCAGCCTCGCCCCCGCGCTCGAACCGGGCTTGCCGCCCGAAGTGCGCGCCGCGATGGAACTCGCCGCGCGATACCGACTCCCTTACGTCGATCTGCTCCCGCCCGACGGCGAGTCGCCGATTGACTACGCGCTCTTGAGCGAGATTCCCGTCGATCTGATGGTGCGCAACCAGTTCGTGCCGCTGCGCCGAGAAGGCAAGCGCCTGCACGTCGCGATGGCTGACCCCAGCGACCTCGAACGTCTGGACGAACTAGCCAGTGCCCTGCACGCGCGCGTCGTCCCGCACGTCGCGACCGCCGGGGCGATTGACGTGGTGCTGCGAAAAGGGGACGCCACGCAGCGCGTCCTGCAAGAGGCCACCTCGGGCTTCCGCATCTCGCTCGTCAAGGAGACGGAGCACGGCGAGGAGGTTCTCGATCTTGATCGCTTGGCGACCGACTCCGAGATGTCGCCGATCATCAAGCTCGTGGACACCGTGATCTTCACGGCGATGGAGTCGCGCGCCTCCGACATTCACATCGAGACGAGAGACACCGCCGTGCACGTCAAGTACCGCATTGACGGCGCGCTCTACGAGAAGGTCGAGCCGATCTCGCTCGAATATCACCAGACGCTGATCTCGCGCATCAAGGTCATGTCCGAGCTCGACATCGCCGAGCGGCGCGTGCCGCAGGACGGCCGCTTCCGCGTGCGCTACAAGGGCAGGAACGTTGACTTCCGCGTCTCCATCATGCCGACCGTGCACGGCGAGGACGCGGTCATCCGCATCCTCGACAAGGAGCAGATCAACGAGAAGTTCCGCAACCTGAACTTGGACGTCGTCGGCTTCGACGAGGACGACCTGCGCCGCTTCCGCCACTACATCGCCGAGCCCTACGGCATGGTCTTGGTCACGGGTCCCACGGGTTCGGGTAAGACCACCTCGCTCTACGCCGCTTTGAACGAGATCAGGAACGAAGAAGACAAGATCATCACGATCGAAGACCCCGTCGAGTATCAGCTCCACGGCGTCACGCAGATCCCCGTCAACGAGAAGAAGGGCTTGACGTTCGCGCGGGGCTTGCGCTCGATCCTGCGCCACGACCCGGACAAGATCATGGTCGGCGAGATACGCGACACCGAGACGGCGCAGATCGCCATCCAGTCGGCGCTGACCGGACACTTGGTCTTCACGACCGTCCACGCCAACAACGTGATTGACGTCATCGGTCGCTTCCTCAACATGGGCGTCGAGCCGTACAACTTCGTCTCGTCCCTGAACTGCGTGCTCGCCCAGCGGCTCGTGCGCGTGCTGTGCGAGGTGTGCAAGCGGCAGTACCGCCCCACGGACGACGAGCTGCGCGAGGCGGGCTTGAGCCCGGCGCAGTTCCGCGAACAGGTCTTCTACATGAGCGTCGGCTGCGACGCCTGCAACCACACGGGCTACCGCGGTCGCACGGCGATTCACGAGCTGCTCGATCTCTCCGACAACATCCGCGAGATGATCATCGAGCGCCGCCCCGGCTCGGAGGTGCGCCGCGCGGCGGAGAAGGAGGGCTTGCGCTCCCTGCGCGAGTCCGCGCTCAAAAAAGTCTTCAACGGCGTCTCGACGCTGCACGAGATCAACCGCGTCACCTTCGTCGAAGAGGTGAAGCTCGACGGGAACGGTAACGGTCACGTAGTCAGTAGTCAGTAATCAGTAACCGACTACCGCCGCTGACCGCCGAGCTTCAGCCGCTTCCGCCTCGCGGCTTTCAGGAACGACTCCGCTCCCCCCGCGTTTAAGTCATCGGTCAGCAGCCCGCACGCGAAGCTGCTGACTACTGATTACCGACCACCGACGACTGTTTTATGAGGTCTGCTGTGATGAAACGAACCACCCCGGCGCGCCGCCTCGCGTCGCTCCTGATGATCCTGTCGCTCTTAGCCGCCCCCGTCGCCGTCTCGGCGAAGAAGGGCGAGAAGAACTACAAGCGCGGTCTCGAGCACGAGAAGATGGAGCAGTGGGAGCAGGCGGCGCAGGAGTACGCGCTCGCCATCGCCACGAACCCTTCGGACATGGAGTACCAGCTCCACTACCGCCGCTCTCTCTTCAACGCCTCGCAGAAGTTCATGGATCAGGGGCGCGCGCTCGCCGAGCAGGGCGACTACACCGGCGCGTACAACGCCTTCCGGCAGGCTTACGGCTTCGACCCCGTCAACGACTTGGCGGTCGCCGAGATGAACCGGATGCTCCGGCTGCAGCGCGAGAAGGAGGGCGCGACGGGCGAGAAGACGCAGTCGCCCGCGACCGACGGCGCGCAGACCGTGCCGACCTCTTTCGACCGCACGAACGGCGTCACGCCGCAGGGCGGGCGCGTCGCCGACTCACAGCAGCAGCCGCCGCTCTCGGCGGCGCCGACGCGCAGCGAGCAGCTGCGCGTCATCAACTTCAGCGGCGACCTCGAAGACTTCGTGCGCAAGATGGCGGAGGAGCTGGGTCTGAACGTCATCTTCGACCGCGACTTCCCGAAGCGCACCGTCAAGGTGAACCTGCGCGACGTGACCGCCGCCCGCGCGCTCGACGACATCTTCATCGCGCAGAACCTCTTCTTCCAGAAGCTCGACCGCCGCACGATCCTCGTCGCCGATCAGTCGAAGCGCGGGCAGTACCAGCAGCTGGTCCTGCGCACCTTCTACCTCGTCAACATCGATCCGGGCGACGCGCGCAACATGATCAACTCGGCGCTGCCGCCCAACGCCGGTCGCCAGCCGCTCGTCACCCCGAACAAGACGACCAACTCGATCACGGTGCGCGACACGCCGGAGAACATCCGGCTCATCGAGCAGTTGCTCCGCTCGATTGACAAGGATCGCGCCGAGGTCGTGATGGACGTGAACATCTACGAGGTCTCGCGCACGAACCTGCTGCAGCTCGGCAACCAGCTCGGCGACGCGTCGTCGCTGGGCAACGTCGGCGGGCTGCTCACCTCGACCTTCCCGTTCGGCGAGGGGCAGTCGCGCGTCACGGGCACGACGACCGACACGGGCGGCGGCACGGGCAAGGGCGGCGGCACCGGCAAGACCGCGCTCGACGTCGCCGCCACCGCCGCCGCCGCGCTCATCCCGCACGCCATCGGCGGCGCGTTCATCCTCCCCGCGACGTCGCTCTCCGCCTTCCAGTCGCGCGACCACACGCGCCTGCTCGCGCGCACGCAGGTGCACGCCTTCGACGGCGAGCAGTCCACGACGCGCATCGGTCAGAAGGTGCCCGTGCAGACCGCGCAGGTCACGCCCTTCGGCGGCTTCTCGGGCACGGGGACGGCCGCGACGAACACAGCCGCCGGCGCGAACAGCATCTTCGGCTCGGGCGGCTACCCCGTCATCCAGTATCAGGACACGGGCTTGAACCTGAAGTTCACGCCGCAGGTCTTCCCGAATCAGGATGTGGAAGTGAAGATGGAGATCGAGTCGAACGACGTGATCGGCGGCGCGACGGCGCTGACGCCGACGTTTAGCCAGCGCACGATGAGCGGCAAGGCGCGCATCCCGAACGGGCGCACCGTGATGATCGCGAGCATCGCGCAGGACAAGCAGTCGCGCGGCAGCCAGGGCTTGCCCGTGCTCGGCTTGATCCCCATCCTCGGTCGCCTCTTCTCGACGCCGACGAACAACGACGCCAACGCCGACATCGTCATCACCGTCACGCCGCGCGTACTTTCCGCGCCGGTCGTCACGCCCGAAGACCTCGACGTTCACCCGAGCGGCACCCTCCAGTCGCCCATCTCCGACACGCTCGAAGCGATGGTGCGCGAAGCCGACCGCGAGGACAACATCGCCGCCGCGCGGCAGCTCCCGACCAACGCGAGCGTCGCCGTGCCGACCGCCGCCGGGACGGACGCGGGCGCGGCGCAGCAGACGGCGGGCGGGCAGACCAACGCGCAAACTCCGAACGCCGCGCCGACGGCGACGCAGACCGCCGAAGCTAACGCGCCCGCATACGTGCCCGCGCCGAAGATTCTCGCGGGCCCGTCGCAGCCGAGCGTGCTGCCGGGCGTCGCGACCTCTTTCGCGCCCACGTCGGCGCAGCCCGTCGCGACGAACGCCGTGATGACGAGCACGCGCCCCGTCCTTGTCGTGAACACGGACGACCCGCCGCCGCCCGCGAAGCTCGCGCCTTCGACGACGACGGCTACTCCGAAGACGACGACCGGCGCGACGACGAACGCCGCGCCGGCGGCGACCGGCAATGCCGCGTCAACGGCGGCGGCGGCGACGCCGACGGCCGGCGCGTTGTCCGGCGCTCTCGGCGCGCAGCTGTTCGTCATGCCGGGGCAGCGCGAGATGCGCGTCGGCGAAAGACAGAAGCTGATGATCTTCGTCAGGACGGACGCGCCGCTCGCGCTCGCCGCCGCGACGATCAAGTTCGACCCGAAACTTTTCGCCGTCCGCTCGGTCGAGCGCGGCAGCGTCTTCGGCGAGGCGGCGTCGGCGCAGCCGACGATCACGCAGTCGGTCGATCAGCGCGGCTCGCTGCTCGCGGTCATCGCGCCGCGGTCGGGCGCGCCCGTCGCGGGCGCGGGCGTGCTGCTCTTCGTCGAGATCGAGGCGCTCGCCGCGGGCGAGGGCGAGATCAGTTTCGACGCGACGGGCGTCCACCTCATGTCGGCTGACGGTCGCAACGTCGCCGCGCAGACGTCGCCCGTGCGGCTGATAGTGAAGTAGGCGGTAGGCGGTTAGAAGGCGGATGGCAGTAGGCAGAAAAAATGGGAGCGCTGAAGACGGACGCGGCGTCGCGGCATCGCGCGGCTCTGCAACTGCCTGCCGCCTGCCGCCTGCCGCCTACTGCTCCGGCGGCTGGACGCTCATCGAGCTGGTCATCACGATGACGGTGATGGCGGTGCTCGCGCTCGGCGTGATCCCGCTCGTGCAGTCCGCCGTGAAGCGGCAGAAGGAGCAGCAACTGCGCGAAGACCTGCGCATGATGCGCGAGGCGATCTCGCAGTTCCGCCGCGACACGGTCGGGATGCAGTGCCAGGGCAACCTGCCGGGCGCGGCGGGCGGCGCGGTGAACCCGGAGGGCGGCGGCAGCATCGTCGCGGGACAGCCCGGCGCGACGGGGCAGCCCGGACAGCCCGGACAGCCCCCCGCGGGCGGCGGCATGATCGATCCGCGCAGCATGGTCGTCGTCGCCGACTGCACGATCTTCGGCGTGGACAACCCCGACCACTACCCGCCGGACTTAGACACGCTCGTGAGCGGCGTCAACGTCGTGCCGCGCGCCGCGTCCGCCGAGCAGCAGTTGGGGAGTCTCAAGGGCGACTTCCTCAGCAAGCAGGGCGGGCTCGCCACGAAGAAGAAGGTTTACCTGCGCGAGGTTCCGGTTGACCCGATGACGGGCAAGAAGGACTGGGTGCTCTGCTCGAGCTGGGAGCAGCAGGATACGGAGACTTGCAGCGGCAAGGAGAACGTCTTCGACGTGCGTTCCCCCTCGCGCGACACGGCGCTCAACGGGAAAGACAAGTACAGTGACTGGTAAGACGAGGCAACGAGGGTTCACGCTGCTGGAGCTGATGATCGTCATCTCGATCATCATCATCCTCGCGATCATCGTGCTGCCGCAGTACCAGCGCACGGTCGTCGTCGCGCGCGAGTCGGTGCTGAAGGACGATCTCTTCCAGATGCGCAAGATGATCGATCAGTACGCGGCGGACAAGGGGCAGTTGCCGCAGTCGCTCGACGATCTCGCCACCGCCGGGTACATCCGCGAGATTCCGGTCGATCCGATCACGGAGAAGCGAGAGTGGAACACCGTCACGGGCTCCGATCCGAACTCCTCCGAGGGCGGGCAGGGAGTCACGGACGTGCACAGCACCGCCACCGAGCCCTCGACCGAAGGCACGCCGTACAGCGAATGGTGAGCCGATCACGGAATTGCGGAATGCGGATTGGAGCGCCGCACCTTCTTCAATCTGAAATCTTAAATGCGAAATTCCGAACAATCTCTCTCTTGAATCCGCGATCCGCAATCCGCGATCCGCAATCTTAATGAGCTTTCTCTCCAAACTCGCGCGCCCGCGCTTCCCCGCAGCCGCCGTCGGGCTGTCGGGCGGCGCGGCTTCGCTCGTCTCGCTCGACCGACGCCGCGACACGCTCGTCGTCCGCCGCGCCGGGGTCGCCCCGCTCGCCGAGGGGCTCTTGCGCCCGAGCTTCGACGAGCAGAACGTCGCCGACGCCGCCGAACTCGCCGACGCTTTGAACAGCCTCGCCGTCGGCACCGGGCTCGCCAAGCGCAAGCGCTGGTCGGTCGCGCTGCCAGAAGCCGCGACGCGCACCGCGATCCTGACTCTGGAGAGCGCCGCCTCTTCGCGCGCCGAGACCGATGAGATGCTGCGCTGGAAGACCGAGCGCGTCTTCGGCGGGTCGGCGGACGATCTGCGCGTCTCGCGCCAGCGCCTCCGCCCGGACGCGCAGGGGCGCGCGCGCTACCTCGCCGCGGCGGTGCACCTGCACGTCCTCGCCGAGTACGAGTCGGTCTTCGAGATGCTCGGCTGGCACACCGGGCTCATGCTGCCGCGCCACATGGGCGAGGAGCGCTGGCTGCTCGACGCGCGCGACGGCTCCGACTCGCTCTTGGTCAGTTCGCACGCCGAAGGCTTCACCGCCGCGCTGCTCGGCGGCGGCGAGCCGCTGCTCTTGCGCAGCATCGTCTGCGACCCCGAAGATCGCGCCGACGAACTCTACCGCTTCCTCCTCTTCTGCCGCGACCGACTGCGCGCCGGCGGGGACGACGGCGAAGGTGTCGGCGCCGCGCCCGTCTCGCGCATGCTCGTCGCCGGGCAGGGAATCGAAGAGGCGCAAGCCGCCGCAATCGTCGAAGAGACGCTGCAAGCGCGCCCGCGCATCCTCCGCGCCGAAGACGCGCGGCTGTCTCTGCCCTCGCACGAACTCTCCTTCGCCCAACTCGCCGCGCCCGCAGGGCTGGCGGCGCTCGCGTTCGGTTGAGTGAAACTTTAGCGCCGCGCCGCTCGTAAGTTTTGAGTCGAAACCGATGAGCGCAGTAGCATCCCCCACGCTAAGCCGCGTCGCCTCGCTCGCCGATCCCGAACTCGTCCGCCGCGCCATCCGCGGGCGCGACGACGGCTTCGAGGAGCTCGTGCGCCGCTACCAAAGACCCATCGTCTCCTACGTCTATCGCATGACGGGCGACTACGAGGCGGCGCTCGATCTCACCCAAGACGTCTTCATCAAAGTTTACGGCTCGCTCGCGCGCTACCGCTCCGAGTACAAGTTCTCGACCTGGATTTACCGCATCGCGCACAACACCGCGATTGACCACCTGCGCCGGCAGACGACGCGCGAGCAGGAACTCTCGGCGCGCACGCCCGACGGCGAGACCTACGAGCGACCCGTCGCGAGCGACGCGCCGACGCCGGAACAGTTGAGCGAGCGCGCCGAGCGCCGCGCCGAGATCGAGGACGTCGTCCAGCAGCTCCCGCCGAGCTACCGCGAGCTGATCGTGCTGCGCCACGCGCACGACTTGAGCTACGACGAGATCGCCGAAGTCACAGGCCTCCCGCTCGGCACGGTCAAGAACCGCATCTTCCGCGCCCGCGAGGCGATGCGCCAGCCCCTGCGCGACCGCGGCATTGACAGGGTGTGAGCGCGAACGACGCGATGGAGAACGCGACGACAGAGACGAACACGACGGCGGGCGCGGACGGCGCGCGCGCCGCGTGCGACTGCGCGGACGTCGCCGCGTACCTCGACGGCGAGCTGTCGGTCGCGGAGGGCGCGCAGTTCGAGTCGCACCTCGCCTCGTGCCGCGCGTGCAGCAAGGCGCTCGCCGAGCAGCGGCGACTGCTGTGCCTGCTCGACGCCGCCTTCGCACGCGCGAAGTGTCGCGTTGATTTGCCGGAGGACTTCGTGCGCGTCGTCAAGGCTCGCGCGCAGACCGACATGACGAGCGTGCGCGCGGGCGCCGAACGCCGGCGCGCGCTCCTCTTCGCGCTCGGCGCGTTCGCCGCCGCACTCGCCGCCGCGCTCTTCGCCGGGGTCGCCCCCGTCGCCTCCGCGGCGCGCGCCGCAGCCTCGCTGCTCGACATGCTCCTCCACACGGCGACCGAGACGGCGGCGGGCGCGTCGCTCGTCCTGCGCTCGCTCGGTCGCTACCTCGCGAGCGAAGCGGACGCCCGCACGCGCGTCGCCGTCTTCGCCGCGCTCGCCTGCGCGCTCGCCCTTCTCCTGCGACTCGTCGCCGACTACCACCGCCGGCGCCTGCGCGACTGAAACTCAATCCCCCCGCGCACGTACAACTCTCCGGCGCACGCGTCCCCGTTCGTCGAACGACGAGCGACCCGCCCGCCGGGATTTTTATTTTGCCAGCGACCCACTTCGATCCGAGATCAACCTTCCCGCCCTGCGTCGTCGTCCGCCCGCGCGCGCCGAAACTTTCCGACGCCCGCGCGACGCGAAGTTTCGACGCCCGCGCGTCGCAGGATCGCGGCGCGGGCGCGACGGGAAGCCTCCGCGCAGTCATGACGGTCGTCGGCGCGTGCGTCGCGCTCGTCGCGCTCTGCGGCGCGGGGCTCGCGGCGCAGCAGGTCGTCGCCGCGCCCGACACTTCCGCCGCGCGCCCCGCCGCGCCGACGACGCCGCTCGTGCCGCGCGGCGACGCGCCCGCGGACGAGCGCGAGCCGCTCGTCGTCGAGGGCGACACGGCGCGCGACGTGTTCGGCATGGGGCGGTCGGTCGTCGTGCGCGGGCGCGTGCAGCACGGCGTGATGGCTTTCGGCGGGGACGTCGTCGTCGAGGGGCGCGTCGAGGGCGACGTGGCGGCGCTCGGCGGCTCGGTCGTGCAGCGCGAGGGCTCTTACGTCGGCGGCGACGTGTGGGTCTTCGGCGGCGCGTACCACGGCTGCAAGTCCGCGCCGAGCCGCAACCCGGCGAGCTCGACCGTCATGTACGCGGGCTACGAGCGCGAGCTGCGCGAGGCGGCGCGCAACCCGGCTTCGATACTCGCGCCGCGCTGGACGCTTCCGTCCGTCGGGATGCGACTGCTCTCCGTGCTCTTCTGGTTCGTCGCCTCGCTCGCCCTGACCGCCGCGACGCCGGGCGCGATCAGCCGGGCGGCGGCGCGTCTGCAGTTGACCTCTCTGCGCGTCGCCGTCATCGGCGTCGTCGGCGCGTTCGTGATCGCGTTCGGCGTGCCCGTCGCGCTGCACCTGCTCCCGCCCGCGGTCGGCGCGTTCGTCGGCGTGACGGCGATCCTCTTGCTGCTCGTCGCGTACCTCTTCGGGCGCGTCGCGATCCACGCGGCGACGGGGCGCTGGCTGCAGCGCAGGCTCTTGAGCGAGCGCAGCCGGTCGGAGTCGGTCGCGCTATTGCTCGGCGCACTCTTCTGGGCGGTCGTGCTCTCGCTCCCGTACCTGTGGGCGCTCGCCGCCGCCGCGCTCGTCGTCACGAGCCTCGGGCTGGCGCTCACGGCGCGCTACCGCCTGCACTGGAAGTCCGCGGCGAAGGTTTGATCGCCGCGACGACGTGGAAGCGCGAAAAGTTCTTAGCACAGTCCTCAGCCTTTGACCCGCCGCACGTTTTGCGCGTCTAATTGCGCGAAGTCCCCGAAGTACAAATTGAGACGCCAGAAGTCGCAGCCCGTGGAGACTGTGGACGCCTTGCAGCCGCACGAAGAGGAGTCGGACGACGCGCTCGTCCGACGCGTGCGCGCGGGCGACGAGTCGGCGTTCGAGCGCCTGTTCGAGCGCCACCGCGCGAGGGTCGGGCGCGTCGCGGCGCGCTTCTTCCCGCGGCGCGAGGCGGTCGAGGAGATCGTCCAGGAGACCTTCGTCAAAGCCTACTTCGCGCTCGACACTTACGCGGGCGCGCACGCGGCGTCGTTCGCCGCGTGGCTCTCGCAGATCGCCGTCAACCTCTGCTACGACGAGCTGCGCCGGCAGCGACGCCGCCCGCAGCACGCCGAGACGAACATCACCGAAGAGGAGGCGCAGCAGCTCGGCGCGCGGCTCGACCGCGCTCTCTCCACGGAGTCGAACGTCGAGTCCGATCTCGTCTCGCGCGACCTCGCCGCGAAGCTGCTCGCGCGGCTCGACGCGGAAGATCGGTTAGTCCTCACGCTCCTCGACGCCGAAGGTCACTCGGTCGCGGAGATCGCGGAGCTGACGGGCTGGTCGCAGTCGAAGGTGAAGGTGCGCGCCCACCGCGCGCGGGCGCACCTGCGGCGCGTGCTGCGGAAGTACCTGTGAGAGGGGCGGTTTCGGTGGTTTTCCGGCGAAAAAAGTTGTAACCGCGCCGCGCCGCGCGCCGTCTCCGTTCGTGAGCCTGCCCGCAGAAAGGGCGTTCCCCAGAGGTGCAAGATGTTCGGCAAGAACGCACGAGAAATCCCCGAAGAGAAGCTCGACCGGCTGGCGACCGAGATCGTCCGCGCCGCCGCGTGCCGAGGCGACGAGGAAGCCGAGTCGGTCGCGTCGTCGCCGTTTCTTTACACGCGCGTCGCGGCGCGCATCGAGGAGCGGCGCCGGGCGCAGGGCGACGAAGGTTGGCTCGCGGCGCTGGCGGTCGCGTGGCGCGCCGTGCCCGCGATGGCGCTCGTCGCCGCGCTCGCCTCGGCGCTGCTCCTCTGGTTCGGCGTCTCGGGCGCGACCGGCGCGCAGAGCCAGTCGGGCTTCGAGGCGATCTCGGACACGCGCGGGACGGGCGTCGTCTCGACCGTGCTCTCCGACACGGGCTCGCTCTCGCGCGAAGAGGTCTTGCAGATCGTCGTCTACCGTGACGAACTGGAGTCGCACAAATGAGAGGCAGTACCCGCGTCAAAATCTGGATCGTCTTCGCCGTCGTCTTCGCGCTCGGCATCGCGACGGGCGCGGCGCTCGACGGTGTTTACCGCTCGCGCGCCGCCGCCGGCCACTCCGCCGAGGATCGCAAGCGCGACGCCGAGGCGCACTTCGAGAAGATGCGCAGCGATCTCAACCTCTCGGACGATCAGTCGGCGAAAATCCGCGCCGTCCTCGAAGAGACGCGCAACGAGTACCGGCAGCTGCGCAACGAGCTGCGCCCGCGCTTCGACGAGCCGCGCCTGAAGGCGCGCGCGCGCATCCGCGACGTCCTCGACGACGGGCAGCGCAAGAAGTTCGACGCGATGACGGCGCAGCTGGACGCCAGGCGCGACGAGCAGAAGCGCGACGAGGATCGCGAGCGCTGAGCGCGTCGCGGGCGTCTAAGCGACGCGGAACAATTTTCGGAACCCCGCGTTATAGAAACGGTAACTTTCAAGGTTAAGCACCAGACGAGAGGCGAGAAGATGTTGAAGAAGTTTTTAGCCGCCGCGCTCTTCGTGTCGCTGCTCGCGCCCGCCGCGGGCGTCGCCGCGTCCGCGCAGGCTCCGCCAGCCGCGCCCGGGCAGTCCGCCGACAAGGACATCAAGCCGGCGAGCGTGATGGGCGAGGTGACGGCGGTCAACGTGGGCGCCAAGGGGCTCGCCGTGACGACCGCCGCGGGCAACACCGTGCTCGTGATGCTCGACGACAAGACGCAGTTCAAGCGCGCCAAGCCCGGCTCGACGACGCTCGCGGACGCGACCGACATCGCGCTCTCGGACGTCTCGGTCGGCGACAAGGTGTACGCGCGCGGTCGCGTCTCGGCGGATCACAAGTCGGTCCCCGCGCAGCTCGTCGCCGTTTTGACGAAGGCGGACATCGCGAAGAAGCAGGAGCACGACAAGACCGAGTGGCAGCGGCGCGGCATCTGGGGCACGGTCACCTCGCTCAACGCCACGACCAAAGAGGTCACGCTCAGCGCGCGCACGCCCGAAGGCACGAAGCCCGTCGTCGTGGACGCGAGCGGCGCGAAGATCGACTTCCGCCGCTACGCGCCCGACTCGGTGAAGTTCGCCGACGCCAAGGCGAGCTCGTTCGCCGATCTCAGGGTCGGCGATCAGTTGCGCGCGCTCGGCGAGCGCAGCGCCGACGGCGCGCGGTTCACGCCCGAAGAGATCGTCTCGGGATCGTTTAAGACGATCCTCGGCACGGTCGCGTCCGTGGACGCGGCGGCGAAGCAGATCGTCATCAAGCCGAGCGACAAGCCGAAGCAGACGCTCACGGTCGTCGTCACCGACAACACGAACCTGCGCAAGCTCGACCCGCAGGCGGGTCAGATGCTCGGCTTCATCGCGCTGCGCGCCGCGGGCGGCGGCATGCCGGGCGGCGCGGGCGTGCTGATGAACGGCGGTCGCCCCGCCGGGGGCGCGCCCCCGCAGGGCAGACCCGGCGGCGGTCAGGGCGGCGGCTTCGGCGGCGGGATGCGCGCGGGCGGCGGCTTCGATCTCCAGGAGATGGTTGACCGCCAGCCGCCGGCGACGCTCGCCGATCTCAAGCCGGGCGACGTGGTGATCGTCTCGAGCACGACGGGCGCAGACCCGACGCGCGTCAGCGCCATCACGCTGCTCGCGGGCGCGGAGCCCGTGCTCGCGGCGCTGCAGACGCAGCCGCGCCGCGGCGGGGCGGCGGGCGCGAGCGATCTCGGCTTGCCCTCCGGGATCGATCTCGGCATCGGTCTGCCCTAAAGGTTTAGGTCGGGCGCGGAGCGTCTCTCGCGAGTCTCGAAGCTCCGCGCCCTTTCTGTTTCCGACGCGACGCGGGCGAAAATTTTTTCCCGCAACCGAAGAGGCTGACGAAGGACGGTTCCGAAACTATCATGCACTCATTCAAAAAACTGATCGCGCTCGCACTCGCGCTCACGTTCGCGCTCGCGGCGGTCGCGCCCACCTCGCTCGCGCAGCAGCCGGCGCGCGCCGCGTCGCCCGCGCAGGGCGTCCCCGCGTCGCAGCAGGCTGCCGGGACGGTGCGCGGCGTCGTCAAGGACGAGGCGGGCAGCGTCATCGTCGGCGCGACCGTCACGCTCGTTGACGCGGCGGGCGCGGAGAAGACGGCGACGACGAGCCAGGAAGGCGTTTACGTCTTCACGGGGATCGTGCCGGGCACTTACACCGTGCGCGCCGCCGCGCCGGGCTTCGCGGCTTACGAGAACGCCGGCGTCGTGCTCGCCAAGGGGCAGCGGCTGACGATTGACATCACGCTCGCCGTCACGCTCGAGCAGGAGTCGGTCACGGTCACCGCCGAGCCGGGAGTTTCGACCGACCCGGAGGCGAACCAGAGCGCGCTCGTCATCAAGGACAAAGACCTCGACGCGCTGCCCGACGACCCGGACGACTTGGCCGCCGCGCTGCAAGCCCTGGCGGGTCCCGCCGCGGGTCCGAACGGCGGGCAGATCTACGTGGACGGCTTCTCGAACGGGCAGATTCCGCCGAAGGACTCGATCCGCGAAATCCGCATCAACCAGAACCCCTTCGCCGCCGAGTACGATCAGATCGGCTTCGGTCGCGTCGAAATCCTGACGCGCCCCGGCTCGGATCGCCTCCGCGGTCAGACCTTCTTCAGCTTCTCCGACGAGAGCCTGAACTCGCGCGACCCGTTCGCCGAGCGGCGCGCGCCCTCGCAGGGGCGCAACTTCGGCGGCAACATCGGCGGTCCCTTGCAGAAGGGGAAGTCTTCGTTCTTCCTCAACTTCGAGAAGCGCGACACGGACAACAACTCCATCGTCAACACGGAGATCGTTGACCCGGCGACGCTCGCGCTCATCCCGTTCAACCACACCATCGTCGTCCCGTTCCGCCGCACCTCTTTTTCCCCGCGCCTCGACTACGCCATCAACAAGAACAACACGCTCGTCGCGCGCTACAACTACTCGCACAACACGCGGCGCAACACGGGCGCGAGCGAGCAGGTCTTGGACGTCGATCCGTTCTTCGGCATCACGCGCACCTCGTTCGCGAACAACACCGAGCAGAGCGTGCAGTTGACCGAGACGGCGATCCTGACGCCGACCGTCATCAACGAGACGCGCTTCCAGTTCGAGCGTGAGACGGCGGGATCGGGCGGCGACATCTCGCGCCCCGTCCTCGCGGTCTCCGGCGCGTTCACGGCGGGCGGCGCGTCGAGCGCCCCCGCGCACAACACGAACAAGCAGTGGGAGCTGCAGAACTACACGACGTGGGTGCGCGGGCTCCACTCGCTGAAGTTCGGCGCGCGCCTGCGCGGCGTTAACATCAGCGACTTCACGCAGTCGGGCTTCAACGGCACGTTCGTCTTCGCCGGAACGCCGACGCTCACCTCGACCGATCTCTTCCGTGCCGTGCTCGCCCACACGCCCGGCGCTTTCCCGACGCAGCTCAGCATTTCGGGCGGCAACCCGGAGGCGGGCGTGAGCCAGACAGACGTCGGCGTGTTCGTCCAGGACGACTGGCGCGTGCGCCCGAACTTCACGCTCTCGGCGGGCTTGCGCTACGAGAACCAGTCGAACATCTCCTCGAACTTCAACTTCGCGCCGCGCCTCTCCTTCGCCTACTCGCTCGGCAAGGCGCAGGCGCGACCCAAGACGGTCTTGCGCGGCGGCTTCGGCATCTTCTACTCGCGCGTCGCCGAGAACCTGACGCTGCAGGCGAACCGCTTCAACGGCGAGAACCAGCAGCAGTTCGTCATCACGCAGCGCCCCGTCCCGGCGCTGTGCGGCGGCGATCCGTCTGCCACGCCGGGCTGCGCCACCGCCGCGCAGGTCGCGGCGGTTCAGGCGCAGAACGCCGCCGCCGCCGCGATCCTCTCGAACTTCCCCGTCGTGCCGACGGTCGAGCAGCTCGCGCCGTTCCGCCAGTCGCTCGTCACGCGCACCCTCTCGCCCGGCTTGGAAGCGCCCTACTCGATCCAGTCAACCTTCTCGGTCGAGCGCCAGTTGCCTGGGAATATCGTCGCCACGGCGAGCTACATCAACACGCGCACGCTCCACCTGCTGCGCTCGCGCAACGTCAACGCGCCCCTCGCGGGCGTGCGCCCGCTCGGTGACGCCGCGGGCAACGTCTTCGTCTTCGAGTCGAGCGGGATACTTAACCAGAACCAGCTCATCATCAACGCCAACACGCGGCTCAACCCGAAGTTCACGATCTTCACGAACTACACTTTGAGCAAGGCGAACAGCGACACCGACGGCGCGTTCTCCTTCCCGGCGAACAACTACGATCTCTCCGGCGAGTACGGGCGCGCGTCGTTCGACATCCGCCACCGCTTCGTCTTCGGCGGCACTTACGACTCCCCCTGGTGGGGCTTGCGCTTCAACCCGTTCGTCACGGCGTTTTCGGGTCGCCCCTTCAACATCACGACGGGTCTCGACAACAACGGCGACACGACGTTTAACGACCGACCGGCGTTCGCCGACGCGCTCTCGCCCAGCTGCACGCCGAACACGTTCGGCTGCGACGTGAAGCAGACGCAGTGGGGCACGTTCGACATCCGACCGAAGCCGGGGCAGACGATCATCCCGCGCAACTTCGGTCAGGCGCCGAACTTCTTCTCCGTCAACATGCGCGTCAGCAAGGTCATCGGCTTCGGCGCGTCGCGCAACGCCGCGCGCAGGTCTGTGGCGTCGAACGCTCAGGGCGGCGCAGCAGCGGGCGGCGCGGCGGGCTCCCAGCCTGACGCGACGAACGGCGCGGGCGGTCGCGGCGGACGCGAGGGCGGCGGCGGCGGTCGCGGCGGCGGCGGAGGTGGTTTCCCGCGCGGCGGCGGCGGCGGTGCTCCCGGCGGAGGTCCCGGCGGTGGCGGGGGCGGCGGCATGGCTGGGATGTTCGGCGGCTTCGGCGGCGGCGGCGCGAGCGACAAGCGCTACCAGTTGACCTTAAGCGTTAACGTCAACAACCTCTTCAACCGCGTCAACTTCGGGCCGCCGGTCGGCAACTTGAGCCCGGCGCTCTTCGGTGTGCCGCGCGGGTCGGCGACGGGCTTCGGCGGCTGCGGCGGCGGCGGCGGCGGCGCGGCGGGCAACCGCAGGGTCGATCTGCAAGTCCGCTTCGCCTTCTAAAAAAGAACGCGGGGGCGGGCTTCTATGGAAACAAAACGGCTCGCCCGAACTTCAATACAGGCGGGATCGCGCGCTGCGGAAAGCGCGATCCCGCCTGTCGCCACTTTCGTCGTCACGGCAACCGCCTCTTCTCGCGAAAAGGAACTACCGGGATGAGACACACAACGCTCCTAC
>JAIVGV010000154.1 GCA_020201365.1 Acidobacteriota bacterium | reverse complement strand
GTGCAGGACGGCGGGAGCACCCTGCTGCTCGGCACCGTGCCCAATCAGGTCAAGATCGAGTACCTCGCCCGCCCGACGACCACGCTCATGAACGCGCTCCCCTCGGCGAACACCGACTTCGGCAGCTTCCGCGTCACCCAGCTCGGGCTCGGCGTCGCGCTCCCCGCGAGCACCGTCCTCGGCAACTTCAGCCTGACCGTCAACCAGACGGGTCCTTGGAACGCCACGACCACCTTCGACACGACCATGGTGACGCCCGCCGCCGCCTCCTGCCCCGCCGAACTCTTCCACTTCATCTTCCAGCGGACCACCGAGCACGCCGACGGCACAGCCTACACGCAGACCGGGCTCAACGCGTCGAAGCAGCTCCTCATCCCGTGCGCGGTCGGCGTGGGCAGCTCGACGATGCAGCTGCAGGGTGCGGTCACAGCGCCCGAGCCGAAGGAGCTCGTCTTCCGCTCCGTCGGCTTCGGACCCAAGTGGTCGCAGAAGCGCCTGGAGCTTCTCGTCACGCGCGCCAACATCACGGGCGAGTTCCCCGCCGCCGTCACGCTGCGCGGCGCGTCCGACTGCACGCCGCCCAACATCGACACCGGCAGCAGCGGCGCGAAGAGCTACACGGGCGTGGATCGCGACGGCGCAGACCCGCAGCGCCCGGCTTTCGCCGTCAGCGCCTGCGACGTTGACAACATGGAGGCGGGCATCAAGAAGCACGACACGGTCTCCGATCCTGAGATCGGCGTGCTCGGCAACGGCTCGCCGCCGGCTGGCGTCGGGACCACCGCCCCCACGCAGCCCGTCGCCATGCCGAGCTACCTCGCCACGCCGAACGCGGCGCGCGCCTACCTCAACGATCTGCAGGCTGCGGCGCAGGCGCAGGGCACCTACTACAAGCCCGCTGCCGGAACCGCGCTCACCGTGGACAACACCTACGGCTCAGCCGCGCAGCCCGGCTTCACCTTCGTTGACGGCGACTGCAACCTCGACGGCGGCGGCGGTCTGCTCGTCGTCACCGGCAACCTGAGCATGAGCGGCAACCCGAACTT
Organism: Acidobacteriota bacterium; assembly: GCA_020201365.1. GTDB lineage: Bacteria > Acidobacteriota > Blastocatellia > Pyrinomonadales > Pyrinomonadaceae > JAIVGV01. The sequence goes on along the minus strand of JAIVGV010000154.1, from coordinate 3,581 downwards.
CGACGGCGTGATCCTCGTGCTCGGCGGGGGCACCGTGAACCGCGACGGCGGCGGCTCGGGCGCGATCAGCGGCGCGCTCGTCATCGCCTCCTTCCGCCGCACGTGGCTGCCCTCGGAGGACAACCCGGCGATAGACAACAACACCGAGTTCCCCTTCCTCGCGCCGACCTTCAACACGAACGGCGGTGGCAACTCCACCATCCAGCCCAGCTCGACCGCCATCAACAACGCCATGAACCTGCTCGGCTTGGGCAAGGTCGCGGGCGTCCGCGAATACTGACGCCGCGCGCCACAGCCCCGCCCACAAACCGCGGGCGCGACTCCAATGTTTGAGTCGCGCCCGCAAACTTTTCCACCGCCGAGGCACTCGCTTGACAGTCGAAGTCGAATGATGAACGATGACCGGCAGAGGTTAGAGGTTAGAGGTTAGAGATCAGTTATGAAAGCCTGACTGAGACTAACCCCTGACCCCTAACCTCTGACCTCTGCCGCCATGCCAGACATCCTGCTCGTCGAAGACAAGGAGAGCCTGCGCCGCGTGCTGCGCCTGACGCTTGAGCACGCGGGCTACAGCGTCAGCGAGTGCGCCGACGCCGCGAGCGCCGCAGCCGAGATCGCGCGCGCGCCCTACCGCCTCGTCCTCACAGACCTGCGCATGCCGAACGGATCGGGGCTCGACGTGCTGCGCGCCGCGCGCGCGGCTGACGCGGACGTGCCCGTCGTCGTGATGACCGCCTACGGCTCGATTGACGAAGCCGTCCAGGCGATGAAGGACGGCGCGCACGATTTTTTACAGAAGCCAGTTGATTCCAACCATCTCCTGCTCCTCATCCAGCGCGCGCTCGAACAGGCGCGGCTCCGCACCGAGAACATACTGCTGCGCGAGGAGTGGTCGCGCCGCTACGGCTTCCCGCGTATCGTCGGCGAGAGCGACGCAATCAAGCGCGCCGTCGCAGAGACGCAGCGCGTCGCCGCCACAGACGCGACCGTGCTCCTGCTCGGCGAGTCCGGCACGGGCAAGGAGCTGTTCGCGCGCGCCGTGCACCACCTCTCGCCGCGGCGCGACGAGCCGTTCGTCGCGATCAACTGCGCGGCGATCCCGGAGACGCTGATCGAGTCGGAGCTGTTCGGACACGAGCGCGGCGCGTTCACGGGCGCGACCGAGCGGCGCGCGGGCAAGTTCGAGCTGGCGTCGGGCGGCACGGTCTTCCTCGACGAGATCGGCGAACTGCCTCTCGCGGTGCAGGGAAAACTCCTGCGCGTCATCGAGGAGAAGACCGTTGACAGGATCGGCGGCCGCGCGCCCGTCCCCGTTGACGTGCGGATCGTCGCGGCGACCAACCGCGATCTCAAGACCGCCGCCGAGGCGGGAGAGTTCCGCCGCGATCTCTACTTCCGCCTCGCCGTCTTCCCCGTCGAGATTCCATCTCTGCGCGAGCGCGGCGACGACGTCGTGCTCCTCGCGCGCCACTTCGCCGCGCAGCTCGGCAAAGAGCTGCGCGGGCGCGAGGCGTCGCTCACGGACGACGCGATCAGTGCGCTCCGCGCGCACCCGTGGCAAGGCAACGTCCGCGAGCTTGAGAACGCCATCGAGCGCGCCTGCATCCTCGCCGACTCGACCACGCTCGACGCGCGCGATCTCGGTCTCGGCGCTCACGGTCGCGCTCGCGCGGAAGATTCGCCGCCCGAGATTTCCTCCGATCTCGATCTCTCAGGCACGCTCGCCGAAGCGGCCGACCGCGCCGTCCGCTCGGTCGAGCGGCGCAAGATCGCGGACGCGCTGCGCGGCGCGGGCGGCAACAAGACGCGCGCCGCAGAGTCGCTCGGCGTCAGCTACAAGACGCTGCTCACGAAGATCAAGGACTACGGACTCTGAGCCGGCGCGCGGAAAGCTCAAACGATTAGCCCTCGGAAAACGTAATCACAGACGCGACGGACGACGCACCGAAGATGACACCTGCCCACGGCGACGAACAGGACCGACCCGGACGACAGCCGCGCGAAGCCCCAACGCAAGATCAAACTTCGTCAGACGCAAACGCTCCCGCGCCTGATTCGCCCCGCGAGACGCGCGACGGGCGCGAGTCGGGCGCCCACGTCGAGCGCGAGCGCCGCGACGCGAGCCGCGCGGCGGGCGAGACTTTCGAGCAGGTCGGCGCTTCGACGGGCGAGTTCCCCGCCGGGCACGCCGCGGCGCAAGCCGAGCGCGAGGGCGCGGCGACGAGCAGGCACGCCTACCTCGTCATGACGGGCATCCTCTTGAGCCGCGTCGTCGGCTTGGTGCGCCAGCGCGTGATGGCTCACTACTTCGGGACGACCGACGTCGGCGACGCCTTTAACATCGCGCTGCGCATCCCGAACTTTTTGCAGAACGTCTTCGGCGAGGGCACGCTCTCGGCATCTTTCATCCCCGTGTACGCCGGGCTCCTCGCGCACGGCGAGGAGGACGAAGCCGATCACGTCGCGCGCTCGATCTTCTCGCTGCTCGCGCTGACGACCTCTGTGATCGTGCTGCTCGGCGTCCTCTTGACCCCCTACATCATCAGCGTCATCGCGCTCGGCTACACCGGCTCGAAGCGCGAGCTGACGATCTCGCTCGTCCGCATCTTCTTCCCCTCGACGGGGCTGCTCGTCCTCTTCGCGTGGTGTCTCGGCATCCTCAACAGCCACCGCCGCTTCTTCATGTCCTACACCGCGCCCGTGCTCTGGAATTTGGCGATCATCTTCACGCTCATCTACTTCGGTCGGCGCGGCACCGAAGGCGACGCGCTCGCCCGCCTCGCGCAGTACACCGCCTGGGGCTCGGTCGTCGGCAGCGCCTTGCAGTTCGGCGTGCTACTGCCGACCGTCGTCTCGCTGCTCAAGCGACTGCGCCCCGTGTTCGACGTGGCGTCGTCGCACGTGCGCGAGGTGATCAGGAACTTCTTCCCCGTCTTCGTCAGCCGCGGCGTCGTGCAGATCAGCGCGTTCGTGGACGCGATGCTCGCGAGCCTGCTCGGCGAGGGCGCGGTCGCGGCGCTCGCCTACACGCAGAGCCTCTACACGCTGCCCGTCAGCCTCTTCGGCATGTCTGTCTCGGCGGCTGAGTTGCCCGCGATGTCGAGCACGAAGGGCAACACGGAGGAGCGCGCCCCGCAGTTGCGCCGTCGGCTCGACGCGGGACTGCGGCAGATCGCCTTCTTCATCGTCCCCTCCGCGATGGCGTTCCTCGCGCTCGGCGACGTGATCGTCGGCGTGCTCTACCGCTCGGGGCGCTTCACCGAAGCCGACACGCGTTACGTCTGGGCGATCCTCGCGGGCTCCACCGTCGGACTGCTCGCCTCCACACTCGGTCGCCTTTATTCCTCGACCTACTACGCGCTGCACGACACGCGCACGCCGCTCCTCTTCGCCGTCATCCGCGTCGTACTCACCACCGCGCTCGGCTACCTGTGCGCGCTGCCGCTGCCGCGCTCTCTCGGTCTGGACTTGCGCTGGGGCGCGGTCGGCTTGACCGCCTCGGCGGGCGTCTCCGGCTGGATCGAGTTCTACCTGCTGCGGCGCAAAATGAACGCGCGGATCGGTCGGACGGGTCTCACCCC
>JAIVGV010000278.1 GCA_020201365.1 Acidobacteriota bacterium | reverse complement strand
TTCCTGAACTCTTCGGCGGAGGCTGTGTAGTAGGTCGTGCGGAGCTTGCCCTCGATGAAGGTGTAGGCGATGCCGTCGCGCTGGTTGCGGTAGATTTCGGCGTTGCCCTCGCGGTCGCGCTGGAAGGCTCTGTTGGTCGTGATCTGCATCGAGTCGGGCGTGTCCGTCGCGGAGTCGTGCTGGAGGACTATCTGCCGCACGGTGCCTTCGAGGTCGGGCGCGAGGTGGTGCGCGGCGACGTAGCGCGCCTCCACGAAGGCGACCGTGATCGTCCCGCCCTGCACCTTGAAGCGCAGCGTCCCCGTCGCGCCCGGCTTGTCCTCGACGGGCTTACCCAGCACCTTCTCCACGTCCGCCCGCCGCGACTTCAGCGGCACGATCCCGCCCCACTGCTCCGCCCGCGCGACCGACGCGCACGACGCGACGACGGCGAGCGCGAGCGCGAGCGACGACGACGAAACGCACAGCCCGCGCAGCGCGCGCGGGCGAACACGAAAGAGCTTCATCATGCCGCCGATGCTACCCCGCGGGGCGGGCGGATTCAACAAAAAAGTACTGAGTACTGAGTGAAAGACAAGAGCCGGGCACGTAAACCCGACTCTCTCTCTCTCTTTTCTCAGTACTCAGTACTCAGCACTCAGTACTTCTTTTATTTCGCGAACGGCGCGACGCGCGCGATGGACAGTTTGAAGTCCGCGTCGTCGGGCGCGAGCTGCGCGCCCTTCTGGTAGGCGGCGAGCGCCTTGGCGTACTGCTTGGAGGCTTCGTAGGAGAAGCCGAGTTCGCGGAAGACTTCGGCGTTGTCGGGCGTCTTCGCGGCGGCGCGCTCAAGGGCGGCGATGGCGCGCGGGTAGTTCTTCGCGCGGTTGTGCGCGAAGCCGAGCAGGTAGAGCGTCGAGCCCTGCGTGTTGTCGCCCGCGGCGACGGATTCGAGCACGGTCGCGGCGCGCGCGTACTGCTTCGCGCCGATGAGCGCCTGCGCGTTCAGAGAAGCGGACGACTCGTCGGCGCGCAGGCGCACCAAGGCGTCGCTCGTGCGCACGGCGTTCAAGTAGTTCTCGTTCGCCTTCGGCGTGTCGCCCGCCTCGCCCGCGCGGCGCAGGTAGGCGAGCGTGAGCAGTTGCCAGCCTTGCGCGAGTCGCGGGTCGGCGACCGTCGCGCGGTTCAAGGCGGCGATGGCCGCGTCCGCCTGCCCGCGCTCGTAGGCGATGCGCCCGAGGTAGAAGAGCGAGATGGCGTTCTTGGGATCGGCTTTCACCGCCGCGTCGAAAGAGCGCTCGGCGTCGTCGAGCTTCTTGGTGCGGTACTCGGCGAGACCGCGGTAGTAGAGCATCGTCGCGTCGGGCGGCTTGCCCGCGCGCGTGGTCGCGACGACTAAGAGCGGGAGCGCGCGGTCGAACTGCTCGGAGAGCGCGAGCGCCTGGGCGAGCTTGTCCTCGGTGGGCGTGTCGGTCTCTCCGGCGGCGCGCTGCAAGTCGAGCGCGCGCTGCAGGTCGTCCGCCGCCTCCTTGTACTGCTTCAAGCCCGACTCGGCGAAGCCCGCGAGCTTCCAAGCCTCGCTGTTGTTCGGGTTCGCCGCCGCGATCTGCTTCGCCTCGCGCGCCGCGTCGGCGTACTGCCCCTGCTGGAACAGGGTGTAGGCGTGCGTCGTGTCGCCGCCCGACTGCGGGAGCGCCGAGCGCGTGACCGCGGCGCGCGGCGCGGGGGTGGGCGACGGCTGCTCCGCCGCTTCCTGGTTCGTCGTCTGCGGGTTGACGCGGCGCGGTCGCGTCGCGCCCGACTGCGCGTGTGCGGCGGACGCGAGCGCGAGAGTTAAAAGTGCTGACGCGAAAAGGGGGTACGGCGCGGCGGCGATCTTCTGTAGGCGGTTCTGTCTCATCGGCGACTCCACGCGATGCTCCGGCGCTAAGAATTTTATGGAGAGAGTATGACGTGCGGCGGCGCGCGCCATCAAGTCGCGCGCACGGTTTGCGATGCCCGCCGCACGCGACGCGTTCGCCCCTATTTCCGGGTCGGCGCGCGTCGGTCATAAAAAGGGAGACCGCAGCGGGGGGGCGGTCTCCCTTTTCAACGTCGCGTTTTAGCGTCTCGCGAGGCGCGTTTAGAAGTTGAACTTCAAGCCGAACTGGGACTGGCGCGGATCGGTTCAAGACCGATCTGATCCCTGAGTTTCCGCTGCCTTAACTGGTATCGGGGCGCTTGTGGTAGAGCACTTCACCGCTCTTTTCAGTTCCCTACCCGGTGACGCAGATTAGGGATGCGGAGAAGCCACCGGCGAGGCGCGGGGCGGGGGACACAATTTCAACGCCCCAGCCCGACGCGCTCTATCAGCCGCTGAAGTGCCGGCTCGCCGCGCAGGCCGTCCAGCCTCCGGTCGACCTTAACGAGCGGGAGGCTGCCGTCGCGCTCCTCGTAAGCCCGTTCGAGATGGGCGAGCGCTTCGTCCCTTTCGCCCAAAGCCGCGTGGATGAGTGCCAGGTAATAGGGCGGGACATAAACCTCCGACCGCTCCAACTCGGACAGCATGGCGTGCGCTTCTTCGACCTCGCCGGCCAGAGCCTGGACGTGCGCGAGCGCGCCCCTGATCATCGGCGAGGCGTCGATCTCGTCGGCCTTACGTAAGGCGGCTGCTGCCGCGCCGAACTCCCCCTGGTACGTGTGCGCCACGCCGAGCGCCCAGTGGCCGGGCCAGAAGTTCGGCTCCAGCGCGATCAGCTCGCGCGCCTGCTCGATCGATTCGTCGTAATGCCCCGCGAGGCACAGCGCGGCCGAGAGAAACCAGTTGATGCCGAGCGAGAACGGGTCGAGCTGTTTTGCCCACTGCAGCTCCGCGATGGCCTCGTCGTGCCGGCCGACGACGGTCAGGTACCAGCCGTACCAGTGGCGCGCGGGCGCGTAAGCCGGGTTGAGTTCGAGCGCGCGCCGGAAGTGGCGCTCGGCCTCAGCCCAGTCCCAGTCGTAATTCATTCTGGTCGTGGCCAGGAACGTGTGCGCCTCGGCCAGCGTGTCGTCTATCTTCAGCGCCTTGACGGACGCCTCCTGCACCTTCGGCAGCGCCTCCTTCGGGTTCAGGTAGAGGTCGGCGGCGATGAAGTAGCACTCGGCTATGCCGGCGTAGGCGAGCGCGTAGTCGGGATCGATTTCGAGCGCGCGGCCGAAGCACTCGACGGCTTGGTAGAAGCGCTCCAGCGTGAACTTGTTAGCGTTGTAGCGCCCCTTGAGGTAGAACTCGTGCGCCTCGGTGTTGTTGGTGTAACGCCTGCCCAGCCGCGCCCGCTCTTCGCCGCTCAGCTTGAGCGCGAGCGCCGACGCCACGCGCTCGGCGACCGAGTCCTCGACCTTAAAAATGTCCGTGAACTCCTCGTCGAACTTGTCCGCCCACAGGGCGCGGCCGTCCTCGGCGCTCACCAGCTGCACCGTCGCGCGCAGCCGCCCGCCCGCCTTGCGCACGCTCCCCTCAAGCACCAGCCCGACCTGAAGTTCCCGGCCGGCGGCGGCCGGGTCTCGCTCCGCCCGCGCGTAGCGCAGCACCGCGCTCGTCGGGCGGACGGACACTTGGCGGAGGCTGCTCAGGCGCGTGATGAGCGCGTCGGCGAGACCTAGGCCGAGGTACTCGTCGTCGGCACTCTGCGCGAGGAGGTTGAACGGCAGGACGGCCAAGGAGGCGACCGTCTCCAGCCGGGCGGTTTCGCGCGCGGGCGCCCCCGCCGCACTAGACCGCGCCGCGCCGCCGTCGGCGTCCGCCGGCACGCGCACCTCCGCGACGAAGCGGTAGCCGACGCGCGGGACGGTCATGACGTACTGGTGCGCGCCGGGCCGCTCGCCCAGGGCCTTCCGCAGCACGGAGATGTTCTGCGTGAGGTTCCCCTCTTCGACGAAGCTGTCGGGCCAGACGCGCTTCATCAGGTCTTCCTTCTCGACGACACGGCCGCCGCTCTCGACCAGCGCGAGCAGCGTCTCGAAGACTTTGGCCGTGAGCGGCACGGCTTGGCCCGCGCGCAGGAGGCGGCGCTTCACCCGGTCCACACGGAAGTCGTCGAACTCGATAAACCTGGACTGCTCGCTGCCCATCTCGATTTGAGAGTTTTTGAGAGTTTCTGAGCGCGCTTCTAAGGACTTGCGCCGCAGCCTGCGGCATCATCCGCGCGTTGACGCCCCACGCCGGGGCGCAGCGCAGTCTAGCACCGGGCGAAAAGGCCCGGCAACAACAAGGGCGAATCACCGAATAAGGAGCACGAAGATGAAGAAGGTCTATCTCGTACTGGCGGGCGTCGCGCTCGTCATCACGCTGGCGTCGGCCGCGGCGGCGCAGACGGACGGGAACAAAGGCGGGATGTCGAAGGGTGCTGCCGCGCAGAACGACATCGCGGGCGCCTGGCTCGTCAACCTCAACTTTAACGCGGCCGGCGCCGCGCAGGCGCCGGCCCAGCCGCCTTCTGGCGTGAGGACTCAAGCGCCTTTCGTCGCCGTCGAGACGTTCCACCCCGACGGTACGTTCATCGAAACCTCACTGACCGACTACCTCCCGCCGCAGGGGCCGCCCGGCCAAGGCGTATGGGCGCGGACGGGCGAGCGCGAGTTCGCGCTCACGATCTACGGCGTCTCCGTCGGCAGCGCCATCAACCCGCAGTTTCAGGGCACGTACAAGGTGCGGTCGAAGCTGACGCTCAGCCGCGCCGGCGACGAGTTCAGCGGGCCGTTCACCGTCGAGATCTATGATCCCAGCGGCGCGCTGGCCGCCTCCTTCGACGGGACGGCGCAGGGCCGGCGCGCGCGCCTCGATCCGCTGCCGTGAACGACGCGGGCCGGTGCTGCGGCGGCCCGCCCCGCCCGTCATCCACTCGATCAAGACGGGAGGATCGAGATGCTCAGCAGGATTTCACTTGCCTCGCTTCTCGCCGTGGCTTGGCAAGTAGGCCGCGGCGGCGGAAACAGGACGGAAACAACAAGTGACGACAGCCGTGAAGCCGGGGCGAGGTTAGCCACGCCCCGGCTTCACGGCTGTCAAACTAGCATCGCGACAGTTCAACCCGTCGAGCAGCGTCAGCTCGCGCCTGACGGCTAAGTCCCATTTACCTGTTGGGGCAGAGTCCTAACTGGAACTGACAAATCTGGGCGCGATCCTCGCCATCTGCTGCCCTGAACTCAGAAGTTCAGCTTCAGCCCGAACTGGAAACAGTTTGGCTCAGTTCAAAGGCGACCTCACCGTCGAGTTTTCGCCGACCTGTTGCTGATGGCGCGGAGGTTGAGTTGCGACCGGGGATCGGAAGTTGAATCGCAGCCGAGCTAAAAATAGTTCGGTGCGCTCTCGTAAGCGAGCCTTCCCTTGGGTTTTACAGCCGGGATTCATCCGATGTGCCTGTGCGGAGGCTCGCGCACGAACCCCCGACCGCAGATGACTCGGCCCGAGATTCTATTGATAGTGGTCTGGGCGCGAATTTTCTTGTTGACACTCCGCCGGCAACTTGCGAAGATTGCCCGCCGCCCGACTCCGGGCGTTGGTAGCGATAAGCAGTCCGAACGCGATGCACGAACACCGCTTTAATTGCTTCGCCTTTACGTTCCGCTTCTCCTTCGGGGAGGGCGGGCCGTGTGGCGGAGGCGTGCGCGCGTGAGGTGAGTTAGCTTCAAGACCTAGACGGCGCGACAAGTTTTCATCCGCAGCCGGCCGCGAATTCCCGAAGGGAACGCGTGGCCGGCTCTTTTTCTTTTAGTTTCGACTGACGCGGCGGAGGAGACCGAACGATGAGCATTGAAGACTGGCGGGCGCGGATAGACGAGCTGGACGACGAGTTGCTGCGCCTCCTGAACACGCGTGCAAGGCTCGCCGTGCGGATTGGGATGTTGAAGAGGCGCGCGGGACTGCCGATTGAGGACGCCGAGCGCGAGCGAGACGTGTTGGCGCGCGCGCGTCGCGCCAACGCCGGCCCGCTCGACGAGCGCGCGGTCGCCGAAATCTTCCGGCGCATCATCCTCGAGTCGCGCCGCCTCGAAGCCCGCGCCGACGACGCGCGCGGCGCGCGGGAGCTGGAGGGAACGCTGTGAGCGTAGCCGCCAACAACTCGCCGCGCGTGGCTTTTCAGGGCGAGCGCGGGGCGTTCAGCGAGGAGGCGGCGGTCGCGCTCCTCGGCGAGCGCGTCCGTCTCGTCCCGCGACCGACCTTCGAGTCGCTCTTCGCGTCGGTCGGCGACGGCGCGGCTGATCTGGCGCTCGCGCCCGTGGAGAACAGCCTCGCCGGGACGGTGCATCAGACCTACGACCTTCTCGTCGCCAGCCGTCTGGCGATCACGGCGGAAGTCATACACCCCATCAGCCATCACCTCGTCGGCTGCCCCGGTGCGACCCTTGAGTCCATCCGGGAGGTCGAGTCGCACCCGGTCGCGCTGGCGCAGTGCGAGCGGTTCTTCGCCGCGAACCCGCACCTCCGGCGCGTGGCGAGCGACGACACAGCCGCGAGCGTGCGCCGCGTCGTCGAGCGCGGCGACCCGACGCGCGCCGCCATCGCGGGCGCGCGCGCCGCACGGCTCTACGGCGGCACCACCCTGCGCGAGCGGCTCGAAGACCACCGCGAGAACTACACGCGCTTCCTGCTGCTCGCCCCGACGCCGCAAAAGAATTTGCGCGCCGACAAGCTCTCGCTCGTGGTGCGACTGCGGCACAAGCCCGGCGCGCTCTACGCCGCGCTCGAACCGCTCGCGCGCCGCGGCCTAGACCTGCTCAAGATCGAGAGCCGCCCCGTCCGCGGCGAGCCGTGGCAGTACCGCTTTTACCTCGACCTCCGCGCCGCGCCGGACGAGACGCGCGTCGTCGCGGCGCTCGCCGAACTCCGCCGGCAGACGGAGGAAGTGCGCGTCCTGGGCTGCTACCCCTCGGCGCGGGCGACCGCCGCCGAACCTGAACTCACACGCGACTGAAATAACATAAGGAGAGACTTTTAATTTATGGTCATCACCATGTCGGCACACGCCTCGGCAGAGGAAGTCAGCCACGTCGTCGAGCGCGTCAACGAGTGCGGCTACAAGGCGCACGTCATCCGCGGGGAATCACGCACGGTCGTCGGGGCGGTCGGAAGCAACGGTCGCCGCAACGAGATCGAGGCGCTCAGGGCCGCGCCCGGCGTCGAGTCGGTCGTCGCCATCATGCAGCCTTTCAAGCTCGTCAGCCGCGAGTTGAAATCGGAGCGCACGATTGTGAGAGTGGGCGGCGTCACGGTGGGCGGGCGCGAGGCGGTAGTCATCGCAGGCCCCTGCTCGGTCGAGTCGCGCGAGCAGTTATTCGAGACGGCGCGGGCGGTGAGGCGCGCCGGCGCTTCGATGCTGCGCGGCGGCGCGTACAAGCCGCGCACCTCGCCTTACGACTTTCAGGGACTCGGCATCGAGGCACTCCGCCTGTTGCAGGAAGCGAGTCGTGAGACGGGGCTGCCGGTCGTCACGGAGGTGATGAGCGAGGCGGATGTCGAGCTGGTCGCCGAGCACGCGGACATGCTGCAAGTCGGCGCGCGCAACATGCAGAACTTCGCGCTGCTCCGGCGCCTGGCGCAGACGCCGCGCCCGGTGCTGCTCAAGCGCGGCCCCTCGGCGACAATCAAGGAGTGGCTGCTGGCGGCCGAGTACCTGCTCGCGGGCGGGAATCCCGACGTCGTACTTTGCGAGCGCGGCATCAAGACCTTCGAGACCGAGACGCGCAACACGCTCGATCTCGCGGCGGTCGCCTTCGTGCGCGAAGTCTCGCACCTGCCCGTCGTCGTTGACCCGTCGCACGCCACGGGACGCCGCGACCTCGTTCCGGCGGCGGCGCGGGCGGCACTGGCCGTCGGGGCTGACGGGTTGATGGTCGAAGTCCACCCCTGCCCTGAACGCGCCCTCTCGGACGGCCCTCAGTCGCTCGATCTCGGAGGTTTCGCGCTGATGATGGAGAGCTTCGTCGAGCCGCCGCGAAAGGTCGCGCGCCCGACTGCCGCGACACCTTCGCAAGCCATTTGCCCGTCGCGCGCGGCTTACGGGGAGGCGTGTGAACTCGTCTGAGGGGGCCCTCCCAGTGGCACACTAGCGGCGCGTCTTCATCTCAAGCCAGCGCGGGCGACGCGCCTCGAAGGCGGCGATGTCGTCCGCGCGCAGGAGCGTTAGCCCCATCTCGTCGAGACCTTCGAGCAGGCAGCGCCGCCGGAACTCGTCCACCTCGAAGCGCGCGCAGAACCCGCCGGCGTCTCGAACCTCGCAGCGTTCGAGGTCAACCGTCACGCCGTAGCCCTCGCTCTCCCGCGCCCGCCGCGCAAGCTCCGCCACCTCCCCGCCCGCTAGCTCGACCGTCACGATGCCGTTCTTCACGCAGTTGTTGGCGAAGATGTCGGCGAACGACGGCGCGATGACGGCGCGGAAGCCGTAGTCGGCGAGCGCCCACGGCGCGTGCTCGCGCGAGGAGCCGCAGCCGAAGTTGCGCCCCGCCACGAGCACGGTCGCGCCCGCGTAGCGAGGGTCGTTGAGCACGAAGGAGGAGTCCGGCTCGCCCGTCGAAGTGTAACGCCAGTCGTAGAAGAGGAACTGCCCGAAGCCCGTGCGCTCGACGCGCTTGAGGAACTGCTTGGGGATGATCTGGTCTGTGTCGACGTTCGGCCTGTCGAGCGGGACGACCAGCCCGGTGTGTGTGCGGAAGGGAATCATGGTTCGGTGAATGATGAATGGTGGATGGTGGATGATTCGTGCTGACGCGGCGCGTGGTTTTATCTACTCAACATTGACCATTCACCATTCACCTCATTTGTATCTCCACGCGCGAACGTCGGTGAAGTGGCCCGTGACGGCGGCGGCGGCGGCCATCGCGGGGCTGACGAGGTGCGTGCGCCCGCCGCGCCCCTGCCGCCCCTCGAAGTTGCGGTTGCTCGTCGAGGCGCAGCGCTCGCCCGGTCGGAGCGTGTCGGGGTTCATGCCGAGGCACATCGAGCAGCCCGCCTCGCGCCACTCGAAGCCGGCTTCGCGGAAGACGCCGTCGAGCCCCTCGGCTTCCGCCGCGCGCTTGACGGCCTGCGAGCCGGGCACGACCATCGCGCTCACGCCGCCGCTGACGCGGTAGCCCTTCAAGACCTTCGCCGCCGCGCGCAGGTCTTCGATGCGCGCGTTGGTGCAGGAGCCGATGAAGACGCGGTCGATGCGAATCTCTTCGATGGGCGTGCCCGGACGAAGGCTCATGTAGTCGAGCACGCGCGCGAAAGCGCGTGCGTCCGATTCGCTCGCGTCCCCGGCGGGCGCAGGCACGCGCCCCGTCACGGGCGCGACCATGCCGGGACTCGTCCCCCAGGTCACGTGCGGCTCGACGCCTGAAGCGTCGAACTCGACCGTGCTGTCAAACTCCGCGCCCTCGTCCGTTCGCAGCGTGCGCCAGTAAGCGACCGCCTCGTCCCACGCCTCCCCGCGCGGCGCTGACGGGCGGGCGGCGAGATACTCGAAGGTCGTCTCGTCGGGCGCGATCATGCCGGCGCGCGCGCCCGCCTCGATTGACATGTTGCAGAGCGTCATGCGCCCCTCCATCGAGAGCGCGCGCACGGCCTCGCCCGCATACTCGATGACGTGGCCGGTCGCGCCGTCCGTCCCCATCTGGCCGATGATGGCGAGGGCGAGGTCTTTGGCCGCCACGCCGTCAGGCAGAAGGCCGCGCACTTTGACCTGCATCGTGCGCGGCCTCGTCTGGGGGAGACACTGTGTGGCGAGGACGTGCTCGACCTCGGACGTTCCGATGCCGAAGGCGAGCGCGCCGAACGCGCCGTGCGTCGAGGTGTGGCTGTCGCCGCAGACTATCGTCATGCCCGGGAGCGTCAGCCCCAGCTCCGGGCCGATGACGTGGACGATGCCCTGCTCGGCGGAGGCGATGTCGTAGAGCCGGACGCCGAACTCGCGGCAGTTGCGCCTGAGCGTCTCGATCTGTTGCGCGGCGACGGGGTCGGCGATGGGTAGGGCGCGGTCGGTCGTCGGCACGTTGTGGTCAATCGTGGCGACCGTCAAATCGGGGCGGCGCGCGCCCCGCCCCGCCTCGCGCAAGCCCTCGAACGCCTGCGGCGAGGTGACCTCGTGGACGAGGTGCAGATCAATGTAGAGCAGCGCGGGCCCGTCCGAAGTGGCGCAGACCACGTGCGCGTCCCAGAGCTTGTCGAATAATGTTCGCATAAAAACAGAGCTTAGAGGTCAGTGAGATCAGTTTTCAACTGAACTCCCGCCCCTGCTGCTCAGACCGCGTGGTACGCGTGGCGCATGTCGGCGACTTCAGCCAGAGCCTCGATGACGCGCTGGCCCATCTCGGACGTGCCGACGGCTCCGAGCCCCCCGGAGCCGCGCGCGATGTCCGGCGTGCGGTACCCGGCGCGCAGAACCGTCTCGACGGCGGCCTCGATGTCCTGCGCCTCGCGTTCGAGCCGGGCCGCGTGCCGGAGCAGCAGAGCGGCCGAGGAGATCGCGCCGAGCGGGTTGGCGACGCCGCGACCGGCGATGTCCGGCGCGGAGCCGTGCACAGGCTCGTAGAGATCAACCTCGCCGCCGACGCTCGCCGAGGCGAGCAGGGCGAGCGAACCCGCCAGCACGGCGGCCTCGTCCGAGAGGATGTCGCCGAAGAGGTTTTCCGTGAGCAGCACGTCGAAGCGGCGCGGGTCACTGATCAAGTGCATCGCGCAGGCGTCAACGTAGAGGTGCTCGAGCGCGACCGACGGGTAGTCGAGCGCGACGCGCGAAACAGTCTCGCGCCAGAGACGCGACGTCTCAAGGACGTTGGCCTTGTCAACGGAAGTCACCCGACGACGGCGCGAGAGCGCGGCGTCGAAGGCGACGCGCGCGACCCGCTCGACCTCGGCGACCGTGTAGCGCATCGTGTTGTGAGCCGCGCTCGCGCGGCCGTCGCCGCCGGTCGTGAAGCCTCGCGGCTCGCCGAAGTAGAGGCCGCCGAGCAGCTCTCGCACGACGAGGATGTCCGCGCCCGCGACCCTTTCGGCGCGCAGCGGGGTACAGCCGGCGAGCGCGTCGTGGCAGACGACGGGGCGCAGGTTCGCGTATCCGCCGAGCGCGCGCCGCAGCGTCAGCAATCCCGCCTCGGGTCGTTCGCCCGGCGGCAGCCCGTCGAAATCGGGCGAGCCGACCGCGCCGAGCAGCACGGCGTCTCCGGCGAGGCACGCGTCGAGCGTTGAAGTCGGCAGCGGCGTCCCATGTCTGCGTATCGCCTCGCCGCCGACGGGTTGTTCGTCGAAGGTGAATTCGTGCCCGTAAATCTCGGCCACGGCGCGCAGCACGCGCACCGCTTCCGCCGTCACCTCCGGGCCGACGCCGTCGCCGGGCAGCGTTGTGATGCTCAACTTCATCCTCTTGTCACATCCTTTTAAACAGATAGCCGCGAGCCGCGCGCCGTCAGACGCGCGCGCGGCTCGCGGCTCAAGGCGCGCGAAGTCTTGCTCACGCGCCGGCCACTTCAAACTCGGCGGCACGCGCCAGGAACGGCCCGCGCGCGCGCGTCTCCTGCGAAAGCAGGGAGATCAAATCCTGGGCGTAGATGTTCTTCTTGCGGTCGGCCAGCCGCGTGAACCGCGTGTAGGCCGCCTCTAACTCGGCGCGCGAAAGTGCGTAGCCAAGCTCGCCGTAGCGCGCGCCGAGCGCGTGGCGACCGGAGTGCTTGCCCAGCACGATGCGGTTCGCCGGGACGCCGACCGATTCGGGCGTCATGATCTCGTAACACAGGGGGTTGCTCAAGACGCCGTGCTGGTGAATGCCAGCCTCGTGCGCGAAGGCGTTGCGTCCCACAATCGCCTTGTTCGGCTGGACGCCGAAGCCGATTATCTCCGAGAGGAGCTGGCTCGTCGGATAAATCTCTTCCGTGCGAATGCCGCACGCGAAAGGCAGGCGGTCGGCTCGCACGTGCAGCGCCATCACGACCTCTTCGAGCGCGGCGTTGCCGGCGCGCTCGCCGATGCCGTTGACGGTGCACTCGATCTGGCGCGCGCCCGCGTCGAGCGCGGCGAGGCTGTTGGCGACGGCGAGTCCCAGGTCGTTGTGACAGTGGACGCTGACGGTCACGTCCCGGCGGTCGCCGACGACGCGCTCGCGCACGGCGCGGACGAGTTCGCGGAACTCGGTCGGCGTCGTGTAGCCGACCGTGTCGGGGACGTTCAGGGTCGTCGCCCCCTCCTCGACCGCCGCCGCGAAGACCTCGCACAGGTAACCAACGTCGCTGCGCGTCGCGTCCTCGGCGGAAAACTCGACGTCGTCGGCGAGCGTGCGCGCGAGGCGGACGGCGCCGCGCGTCATCTCTAAGACTTCGCCGCGCGTCTTCCTCAGCTTGTATTCGAGGTGTATGTCGGAGGTGGCGACGAACGTGTGGAGGCGCGGGCGGGCGGCGTCGCGAAGCGCCTCCCACGCGCGCAGTATGTCGGCCTCCGCGGTTCGGCAGAGCGCGGCCACGCGCGCGCCGCGGCACTCGGCGGCGACGGCGCGGACGGCGGCGAAGTCGCCCTCGGAGGCGATGGGGAAACCGGCCTCGATCACTTCCACGCCGAGGCGTTCGAGCTGCCGCGCGAGTCGAACCTTCTCCTCCAGATTCATCGAGCAGCCGGGCGACTGCTCGCCGTCCCTGAGCGTCGTGTCGAAGATGGTCACACGCCCGCCGGACTCGCTGTCATTCACGTCTTTCATAGGGGGGCCTCCGTCCTCCAAGCAAGCGGTCATCCTAGAGAGCTTCGGAGTCCCAAGTCAAAGTTATAGTTTTTATAGGCGGATAAATCTGGCTAATATGGGGCGTCGCCGAAGGGCTGACTTAGGCGTGGTGGGTCTTGGCGTGCTGGCGCAGCAGCTTGAGGAAGGCGGCGGCGGCGTGCGAGTGCGTCGCCCCGCGCCGGTGCGCGCCCCAGAGCGTGCGCGTGTAGGTCAGTCCGCGCACGGGGACGGTCGAGAGGGTGCCGCGCTCGAGCTCCTCGCTCACGCACATGCGCGGGACGAAGGCGAGGCCGATCTGCTTCTGCACGAACCGCTTGATGGTCTCGATGGTCGCAAGCTCGAGGGTTATGTTGAGCGGCGTGTGGTGGCGGGTGAAGGTGTCAATGACTTTCACGCGGGAGGCAGACTTGACGTTGTGCGCGAGAAACGGCTCGCCGCCCAGCTCCTTGATCGCGACCGACTCGCGACCGGCGAGCGGGTGCCCGGGGCTCATGATTAAAACCAGTTCGTCTTTGAGGACGGGGAAGGACATGAGATCGCGGTCGGTCGGCTCGAAGGCCAGCAGGGCGAAGTCAACATTGCGGTCGAGGATTTCGCGCGGCAGACGCTCAGACGTTTGCCGGAAGATTTCGACCTTCACCTCCGGGTGCTGCGCCCGGTAGGCGAGGATGAGTTCGGGTAGAAGGTAGAGCGAGGTGCTCTCGTTGGCGCCGATACGGACGCGGCCCGCGCGCAGCTCGCGCAACTCCACGACAGCCTCGCGCGCCTGATCGCGCAGGACGAGGATGCGCCGGGCGTAGTCGTAGAGGACGCGCCCCGCGTCCGTCAGCGCAGGCGTTTTTTGCGCGCGGTCGAAGAGCGGCGCGCCGATCTCCTCTTCGAGCCGGCGGACGGCGATTGAGACCGCCGGCTGCGTGCGGAAGACGCGGTCGGCGGCCTTCGAGAAGCTACCTTCCTCGACGACCCGCAGGAAGAACTCTAGCTGAGCTAATTCCATCCCTGTCTGTCGGTCACACCCCGGGCGGGAAGAATATAACACTGATTCCCCGCGGAAATTGTTCAGGCGCTCGCGGCTCGCGTCCGATTGACCGGTGTTCCCGGCAAAGCGACTGTGCCTTTATCTCCATGGCTATCGGAAAGACATCTTTTACCTCATTTATATTTTTGATCGCGACCGGGAAGGGAGGAGTGGCCGCAGCTATGAGAGGAGGCTGAGCACAATGCTGGCCTGGAGCAGAATTGAACCGGGACCCGCCGGCATCCGCTCAGACCCGCGCTTCCCGGCCCTCGTGCGGGGCGCGGGTCTGCCGCAGGAGCCCCGACCAACGACTCCCCCGTCGCCGGGAGGCGGCATGACGGTTGGCAGCGGGGCGTGAGGCCGGACGTCACCTCAACCGAAGTAAAAGGGCGCGCCGCCGGGAGCGCCCCCGGCGGCGCGCCCGAACGAATTCAAGCGCCCGCGTCAAAATCACCCCAGCTAAAAGTTCAGCTTGAGGCCGAACTGGAACTGCCGCGGGTCGAACGAGGCTGTCGGGCGGCTGAAGTAGTGACCCGCCGAGTCGCGCTGGTTGAAGGCGTTGACGTCCGAGAAGAAGGGGGACGCCGCCGCCTGGTTGAAGCGGTTGAAGAGGTTGAAGCCCTCGGCGATCACGTCGAGCCGGTAGCGCTCGCCGAAGCGGACGGTGCGCATCACGCGCAGGTCGAGCGACATGTAGCGGTGCGTGATGCCGGCGTTGCGCCCCAGATCGCCGGTGGCGAACTCGCCGCCCACGATGAGCGGCGTGCAGCCCTGCGTGCCGGGGACGCAGAGCTGACCGTTCGGCAGCACGCTCGGGCGATCCGTCTGGTTCGACTGATCGTTGTTCGTGTCCACGCCCGTCAGGATGTTGAAGGGGCGACCCGAGCTGACCTCGAAGATCGGCGCGACGACGAAGTCCGAGAGGAAGCGGTGCGTCCCGTCGCCGCCGCGCCAGGAGGTGGGAGACGTGAGCACGCCGCTGAAGACGAAGCGGTGGCGCTGATCGAAGAGGGAGCTGGCGCGCTCGGCGCGGAAGTTGCGGTTGTTCTGCGGGAGCAGGAGCGTCTGCAGATCGGACGAGTCGTCAATCGCGTGCGACCAGGTGTAGGAGGCGAGGAACTGGTAGTTGTTCGAGAAGCGCTTGCGCAGCTCGAAGTTCCCGGCGTGGTACGTGGAGTTGCCGTCCGAGACCTGCGCGTTGATCGAGCCGAAGGGCGAGACGACGCCGGGCGAGCGCAGCGTGCCCGCGAGCTGCGAGTTCAAGACGGCGGGCGTCACCAGCCCGCCCGACGCGGCTTGCGCGAGGAAGTAGTTGGGCGCGTTCGGGCGGAAGAAGTTGGCGATTGCCGGGGAGACGACGCGACCGCGCGGACCTACCACGATCATGCCCGGTATGATGACGGCGAAGGTCTCGCCCGTTAACGGGTTCGAGAAGGTCGAGCCCGGCGCGGTCGTCGGGAAGAGACCGGCAGTGACGAGCAGCGCCTCGGTCGTGTTCGTCGGCAGACGGCCAGCGTAGCGTTGGAAGTTCTGAATCTGGAGGTCTGTGCGCGGCGCGTTGATGTCGAGCGGGTGCGGCAGGTGGTGCGCGCCGACGAACAGATAGCTCGCCGTGAACGACATGTCCTTCGTCAGCTGCCGCTCGACGGTCGCGTTCGCCTGATTCGCGTAGGCGTACTCGAAGTTTTTATCAACGGGCAGGGTGAACGGGAGGACGGGTCCGAAGCCGGGGAAGGTCTGATCGTCGAAGCGCTGGCGACCGAACTGATAGACGGCGCTGCGCGCCACGCCCGGCGTGCAGGAGACGCCGGGGACGAGCGAGCCCGTGCAGGGGATGATCGTCCCCTGGAAGATCTGCGTCGCGTTCAAGAGGCTGCGCGGATCGGGGCTGCCGGAGATGAAGACGCCCTGCTGCTGCTGCGCGGCGTCGGCGATGTCGGAGTTGAAGCCGACGGCGAGGAGCGGGTGGTCGTAGAAGAGACCGTAAGAAGCCCGCAGCACCGTCTTCGCGTCGCCGTTGATGTCCCACGCGAAGCCCGCGCGCGGAGCCCAGTTGTTCTTGTCGCGCGGGAAGCCCTGCTGGACGCCGAGGGCGTTCTGCGCGGCGAGGATGTCAGACGCCGAGAGGTTGATGCCCGAGAGCGGATCGGTGAAGCCGACGGGCGCGATCTGATCCGTCAGCTCGATGTCGTAGCGCACGCCGTAGTTGAAGGTCAGGTTGCGGCGCACCTTCCAGGAGTCCTGCGCGAACCACGCGAGCGGCTTGTTCTCGAGCGCGCTGTGCGGGTTGCCGAAGCCCTGGATGTAGTTCGAGGGGAAGCCCAAGCCGTACTGCTGGACGGGCGTAAAATCCGGCGGCGCGATCCCGCCGACGGTCGGGAAGGCGGCGAGCGTCGTCGCGGTCAGACCGCCGAAGTTGTAGAGACCCGCGAAGTTCAGTTGGAAGTCGGCGTTGACGCTGATGAAGTTGGCGTCGCCGCCGAACTTGAAGGTGTGGTTGCCGACGACCCAGTTGACGTTGTCGGTGTACTGGTAGCGGTTCTCGGTGCGGACGACGGGCGAGAACAGCTCGCGACCGAAGAACGCCGTGCCGGGGATGTTGACGGCGACGGCGTCGCCGTTCTCCGAGGTGAAGGTGGCGCGGCGCTGACCGAACTGGAAGCGCCCCTCGTTGACGACCGAGTTCGAGAGCGTCGAGTTGAGCGTCGCGACCGCCGTCGAGTCGCGCAAGGTCTGGATGCCGAGGCGCGAGAAGTCGTTTTGCCCGAGCGCCTGATTCTGCGACTCGACCTGGATGCCGGAGATGTCCGAAGGGTTGTAGCCGAAGCGCAGCGTCAGGTTGTGGCGATCCGTGATGCGGTGATCGAGCCGCGCCGAAGAGAACGTGGTTGACTCCGAGATCGGGAAGACGCCCGGAATCCCTAAGAG
>JAIVGV010000426.1 GCA_020201365.1 Acidobacteriota bacterium | reverse complement strand
CGGAGTTCTTGCAGCGCGCGCTCGCGCCGCGCGAGCTGCGCCACGGCGTCCTGTTAGACGCCTACGGTCTCGGCGTGCTCATCGAGGGCGAGTCGGGGATCGGGAAATCCGAGTGCGCGCTCGATCTGATCGTGCGGGGTCACCGCTTGGTCGCGGACGATCTCGTCGAAGTGCGCCGCGTCTCGCAGACGCAGCTTTTGGGGAGCGCGCCGGAGCTGCTGCGCGAGCACATGGAGATTCGGGGCTTGGGGATCATCAACGTCCGCGATCTCTTCGGCGTCTCGGCGACGTGGAGCGGCGCGAAGCAGATCGGTCTCTCGATCCGTCTCGAACGGTGGCGCGAGATGAAGGAGGTGGATCGCCTCGGCGTCGAGGAGCGCGCGGTCGAAATCCTCGGCGTCAAAATCCCGCAGGTGCTGCTGCCGGTGAGCCCCGGCAGGAACCTGGCGACGCTCGTCGAGACGGCGCTTCGCGTCCACCTGCTGCGCGCGCGCGCCTACAACGCCGCGCGCGATTTCGTCGCGCGCCACGATCAACTACTCGCGCGGGAGGACGGCGGAGAGCCGCGCGTCACGGTCACAGATGAGCAAGAGAAGGCGTGAGGCGAAAGGCGGCGGGCGCGTCGGCGCGCGCGGGCGTCGCGCGCCGGACATCGTCGTCATCACGGGCTTGAGCGGGTCGGGCATGTCCTCGGCGACCGACGCATTTGAAGACCTCGGCTACTTCTGCGTTGACAACCTGCCGCTGACGCTCCTGCCGACCTTCGCGCGCCTCGTCAAGCCGGAAGACGACGAGGGCGAGTCGGACGCCGAAGACGAGAAGCCCCACATCCGCCGCGCCGCGCTCGTCATCAACATACGCGAGCGCCACTTCCTCTCCGAGTTCGAAGGGCAGATCGCGCGCCTGCGCCGCGCCACGGGCTTGGACGTCGCCGTCATCTTCTTCGAGGCTTCGGACGAAGCGCTGCAGCGGCGCTTCAGCGAGACGCGCCGCCCGCACCCCTACGATCAGGGCGACGGGCTGCCCTCCTCGATCCGCGCCGAGCGCGAGGCGATGGCGGACATACGCTCGCACGCAGACCTCATCGTTGACACGACGGAGCACAACGTCCACAGCCTGCGCCACTACCTCGTCGAGCGCTTCAGCCCGAACGCGGGCGAAGCGCCGCCGATGCGCGTGCAAATCCTGAGCTTCGGCTACAAGTACGGCGGGCCGCGCGACGTCGATCTGATGTTCGACGTGCGTCACCTGCCGAACCCGCACTTCGTCCCCGAACTGCGACCGTTCTCCGGCGCCGACGCCCGCGTCGCGCGCTTCATCAAGTCGAAGCCGGAGACGGCGGAGACGCTGCGCCGCTTCGGCGAGCTGGTTGACTACCTGCTGCCGCTCTACCGCCGCGAGGGCAAGTCCTACGTGACCGTCGGCGTCGGGTGCACGGGCGGACGCCACCGCTCCGTGATGACGGCGAACGAGCTGGCGCGTCACCTGCGACGCGAGGGCTACGAGGTGACGGTCGTGCACCGCGATCTGAAGAAGACGAAGCGCGTGAGGTCTTGATGGAAGAGGGAAAGAAGATCGGAACACAGCCGCGCCGCGTCGCGGGCGTCGTCGTGACGCACGGGCAGTTGGCGACCGAGCTGCTCGCCGCCGCCGAGATGATCATCGGCGCGATCCCGCACGTCGCGGCGATCTCGATCGGGTGGCAGGACGACGTTGACGCGGCGCGCGACGAGGTCGAGCGCGCCATCGCCCGCGTCTCGCAGGGGCGCGGCGTGCTGCTGCTGACCGATATGTTCGGCGGCACGCCGACCAACATCGCCTCGATGTTCCTCGCCGAAGAGATCGAGGTCGTGACGGGCGTCAACCTGCCGATGGTCATCAAGCTCGCGACGCAGGCGGGCGACGAATCGCTCGCCGACGTGGCGCGCCTCGTGCGCGATCAGGGGCGCGAGGCGATCTACCTGGCGGGCGAGCTGCTCGCCGCGCCCAAGAAGGGGTGAACAATTTTCGGTTTTCAGCCGGAAGGTTGAGCGCCGGAGAGTGGCTCGGCTGAAAACCGAAAACCGAAAACTGTCTGAATGATCGAGCGTCGCGTCCACGTCGTCAACCGCCTCGGCTTGCACGCGCGAGCCGCGGCGAAGCTGGTGCGCGCGGCGGGCGCGTTCCCGTGCGCGATCCGTTTGGAGCGGGCGGACGGCGGCGCGTCCGCCGACGCCAAGTCCATCCTGAGCGTGCTGATGCTCGCGGCGGCGCGCGGCACGGAGCTGAAGGTGACGGCTGACGGCAAGGACGAGGGGCGGGCGGTCGAAGCCGTGTGCGAGTTGATCCAGAGCGGGTTCGGCGAAGACTGAGGCGAACCGCGCGAAGGCTGCGACGATCTAGAGTTTTAGCGTGGGCAGGCGAGACAGGAACGGGCGGCGCGAGCGCGTGTGGCGCGGCGTGGGCGTGTCGGACGGCGCGGCGGTCGGGCGCGTGCTGCGCGTCCACGGCGGCGCGGCGGGCAACGTCTATCGCGCCACGCTCGAAGAGGCTGAGGTGCGCCGCGAGATTCGCCGCTTCCACGCGGCGGTGCGCCTCTCGCGCCGCCAGCTTCTCGCCATCAAGCGCCGCGCCGAGCAGCTCCTCGGAGCCGAGCACGCCTACATCTTCGACGCGCACCTCCTCATGCTCGAAGACCGCAAGCTGATTGATGACGTCGAAGGCCACATCCGCGACGAGCGCGCCAACGCCGAGTGGGCGGTCAAGGTCGTGACGGACAAGCTGCTCGCCGTCTATGCCGAGATCAAAGACGACTACCTGCGCGAGCGCAGCTCCGACATCGAGGACGTGATGCGCCGCCTGCTCGTCGCGCTCGCGGGCGACGAGCGCGCCCAGCGTCTGACGGACGACGCCATCCTCGTCGCCGACGAGCTGCTGCCCTCGGCGGTCGCCGATCTCGACTTCTCCCGCGTCCGCGCCGTCGCTTCGGACGCTGGCGGGTGGACTTCGCACGCGGCGATCATCGCGCGCGGCTTGGGAATCCCGGCGGTCGTGGGCTTGCGCGATCTCTTCCGCCACGCGCGTACGGGCGACGAGATCGCCGTTGACGCCGTGACCGGCGAGGTGACCTTGCGCCCGTCGGCGGAGACTGCCGCGCGCGTGCGCGAGACGGCGGGTCGCCTGCGATCAACTTCTTCCGCGGCTGACGCGGCGACGGCGCGGGACGCGCGCGCGCCCGCGCGGACGACTGACGGCGTGGAGATCGTGCTGCGCGCCAACGTCGAGCTGCCCGCGGAGTACGAGGGCGTCAGCCGCTTCGGCGCGCGCGGGATCGGTCTCTTCCGCTCCGAGTTCCTCTACGCGCAGCACGGCGGCGCGCCCGGCGAAGACGAGCAGGTCGCGGCTTACGCGGAGCTCGCGCGCGTGGCTGGCGCGGACGGCGCGCGCGTGCGCCTCTTCGATCTCGGCGGCGACAAGCTCGCGCCCGCGGCGCAAGAGGCGGAGCGCAACCCCGCGCTCGGGCTGCGCGCGATCCGGCTCTGCCTCGCGCGCGGGGACATGCTCCGCACGCAGGTGCGCGCCGTCTTGCGCGCCGCCGCGCGCGGCAAACTCGATCTCGTGCTGCCGATGATCTCGGACGTTTCGGAGGTGCGCGCCGTGCGCCGCGTCGTCGAGGAGGAGCGCGCGAACTTGAGGCGGGAAGGGACTGAGGCGGGCGACGTGGGAGTGGGCGCGATGATCGAGGTGCCGTCCGCCGTCCTCGTCGCGGACAGGCTCGCGCGCGAGGTTGACTTCTTCAGCCTCGGCACGAACGACCTCGTGCAGTACACGCTCGCCGTGGATCGCAGCAACGGGGAGGTCGCCGACTGGTTCCGCACGCTGCACCCGGCGGTGCTCGCGTCAATCAGCCGGACGGTCGCCGCCGCCGCGGACGCGAACATCCCCGTCGTCGTCTGCGGCGAGATGGCTGGCACGCCCGCCTACGCCGTCGTCCTCCTGGGCTTAGGCGCACGAGACCTCTCGATGACGGCGACGGCGATCCCGCGCGTGCGCCGCGCGCTCGAAGGCGTGGACGCCGCGGGCGCGACCGAGATCGCGCGCGAGTGCCTTCAGGCTTCGGGCGCGGGCGAGGCGGAGGAGATCGTGCGGGCGCGGTTCGCGGAGCGCTGGGGCGCGCTTTTCCCGCCGAAGTCCTTGCCAGCCCCGAAAGGCGAAGGTTACAATTTCCCGGAGATCGGGCACACGGTTTCGACCTCGTCCTGAACCTCCAGACGCCGCGCCCCCGACCGCACGGGCGAATTTTCACGGACAACTTTTGCGAGGCAGGGCGCGTTAGTCGTTTATCACAATCGCGCGGGGTAATCTCGCCGGAAGCGAGCCGCGCGAAAGCGTGCGAGGGGTTTTACAGGGAGTTTCGCCGCGCGCGAGCCCGGACAGTGCGGACGCCCTTGCCCGGCGTTGCGAGGCTCGCGCCGAAAGAGGGCGGCGGGGAAGTCGAGTGCATGATGAGTAAGTTTCTGCGCCGGTCGGTCTTCGCGCTCGTCGTGGCGTGCGCCCTCGGCGCGCAGGCTGCACGCGCGCAGCGCGTCGGTCCCGTCGAGGACGAGCGCGCGGCGACCGACGCGGCGAAGAACGCGGTCGAGAAGACGGACGCGAAGAGCGCCGACAAGTCCGCGCCCAAGACCG
>JAIVGV010000153.1 GCA_020201365.1 Acidobacteriota bacterium | reverse complement strand
GTTTGATTCACCGCAGAGGCGCAGAGAACCGCAGAGTTGGCGCAGAGAAGAAGTCTCCGCGCAGACTCTGCGAATCCTCTGCGCCTCTGCGGTGAATGCTTTTGTCTTATCCGCCGGGACGCGCGCGCCGCGTGACAAGGCGACGAGCGAGGGGATAAAGTAGCCCCGTTCTCCCGCTCGCCGTCTTCTCTTTTCTCGAACCATGAAAAACAGGCTCCCCCACGCCTTGCTGCTTCTCGCCTGCGCCGTCTCGCTCGTCGTACTCGCGCGCGCGCGGACGACGAACCAGCCCGCCGCGTCTCGGCCGCAACGGGGTGCGAGCCTCGCGCCGCCGTCCGAAAAGCACTTGAAGAACGTGAGGCAGTTGACGTTCGCGGGCGAGAACGCCGAAGCCTATTTCAGCGGCGACGGCAGGCGGTTGATCTTCCAGTCGAAGCACGGCGCGCTCCCTTGCGATCAGATTTTTACGATGGGCGCGGACGGCTCCGACGTGAAGATGGTCTCGACGGGCGAGGGGCGCACGACCTGCTCTTACTTCTTCCCGGACGACAAGAAGATTCTCTACGCCTCGACGCACCTCGCCTCCGCGGACTGCCCCGCGCCGCCCGACTACTCGCACGGCTACGTCTGGGCGATCTACCCCGGCTACGACATCTTCACCGCGAAGCCCGACGGCTCGAATTTGAAACAATTAACTTCCACGCCCGGCTACGACGCCGAGGCGACGATCTCGGTGGACGGCAGGCACATCGTCTTCACTTCGGTGCGCGACGGCGATCTCGAACTCTACTCGATGAACAGTGACGGCTCGCACTTAAAACGTCTGACGAACGAGCTGGGCTACGACGGCGGCGCGTTCTACTCGCGCGACGGTCGCCAGATCGTTTACCGAGCCAACCACCCGAAGACCGAGGCGGAAGTGGCGCGCTACAAAAACTTCCTCGCGCAGAACCTCGTCGAGCCGAACGCGCTCGAGATCATGTTGATGAACGCCGACGGCTCGAACAAGCGGCAGGTGACTCGCTTAGGCGTCGCCAGCTTCGCGCCCTACTTTCTGCCCGACGGCAAGCGCATCATCTTCTCGTCGAACTACCCGGACATCCACAGCCGCGACTTCAACCTCTTCGTCGTCAACGCGGACGGCACGGGGCTCGAGCAGATCACGTCTTACGACGGCTTCGACGGCTTCCCCATGTTCTCGCCCGACGGACGGAAGTTAGTCTTCGCCTCGAACCGCAACGGCGCGCAGCGCGGCGACACCAACATCTTCATCGCCGACTGGGTGGAGTAAGGAAAGATCATGCTTCGTCAAACTTCGCGCAAGCTCTCGCGCCTGCTCTTCGTCCTCGCGCTCGCAACCTGCGTCCTCGCTCAACAGCCCGCGCCGCGCGCGACGGTCGCGACCGAGGAGCCGAGCGTCGCCAACCTGCGCGCGCACGTCAACTACCTCGCCTCGGACGAACTCGAAGGCAGGCGCACGGGCACTCAGGGCGCGCAGAAGGCGGCGGCTTACGTCGCGGACGAGTTCAAGCGGCTCGGCTTGCGCCCCGGCGTCAACGACGCGGGCTCATCGCCGAACGTCGCGCACGTCGCGCGCCCCTTAAGCGGATACTTGCAGCCGTTCCCTTACGTCGCCGCGGTCGAGCTGGGGAAGAAGAACGCGATGAGCTTCGCGGCGCACGCCGCGGTTGTCGTCCAGCACGGGCAGCCTGCGACGGTTGACTTGCGCCTGAATGAAGACTGGTCGCCGGTCGCCTGGAGCGCGAACGCGAAGGTTGATAGCGCGCCGGTCGTCTATGTCGGCTACGGCATCGTCGCGTCGGAGTTGAACCACGACGACTACGCGAATGTTGACGCGCGCGGCAAAGTCGCGATGGCGTTCGCGGGCACGCCCGACGGCGACAACCCGCACGGTCGCTTCGCGCAGTTCGAGGACTTGCGCTTCAAGGCGGCGGCGGCGCGCGAGCACGGCGCGGCGGCGCTTCTTCTCGTCACGCGCGAGGAGAATTTCAAGGACGAGAAATGGACGCGCCTGCGCGTGGACGAAGACCTCGCGGCGGCGGGCGACGCCGGGCTGCCGGTCGTCGTCGTCTCGCGGCAGGTCGCGCGGCGCGCGGTCGAGGCGGCGGCGCTGCCGTCGGTCACGTTCGAGATGCTGGAGCACGCGGCGAACGGCGAGGCGGCGAGCGCGCAGGCGGGCGCGTCGTCGTCGCAGAGCGAGGCGGCGCAAGTTCCCGCGGGACAGGGAGCGGCGGCGCAAGGCTCGACGGCACAGACTGCCGCGGCGCAGACGACGCCAGCGCGCAAGAATTTTTCGATGCTGCTTCCGAACATCGCGTTCGGGCTCGAGACCGAGATCGTGCGGCGCGAGGAGCCCGCGTACAACGTCGTCGGCGTGCTCGAGGGCGGCGACGCGAAGCTGAAGGACGAGGTGATCGTCGTCGGCGCGCACTACGACCATCTCGGGCGCGGGGGCGCGGGCTCGCTCGCCGCGCGCGAGGGCGACATACACCACGGCGCGGACGACAACGCTTCGGGCGTCGCGGCGATGTTAGAACTAGCGCGCATCTTCGCGACTTCCGCGCCGAAGCCGCGGCGCACCGTCGTCTTCGTCGCGTTCGGCGGCGAGGAGGAGGGCTTGATCGGTTCGAGCTACTACGTGAAGAACCCGGTCGCGCCGCTCGCGCAGACCGTCGCCATGATCAACATGGACATGGTCGGGCGCGCGAAGGACGACAAGCTGATCGTCGGGGGCGTCGGCACGGCTGCCGAGTGGCGCAAGCTGGTCGAGGACGCGAACACGGAGATGAACCTGCGCGTGAACGTCAACGGCGTGCCCGCCGCGAGCCGTCAGGCGGGCGACATCCCCGTGGTGACGGGCTCGAACGGCAACGTCATCGCGACCGTCAACCCGAAGCAGCGCTTCGCGCTCACCTTGCAGGAGGACGGCTACGGTCCGAGCGACCACTCGTCGTTCTACGCTCGACAGATTCCCGTCATCTTCCTCTGGACGGGCACGCACGAGGACTACCACAAACCCTCGGACACCACCGATAAGATCAACTACGAGGGGCTCGCGCGGGTCGCCGCCTTCGCGCGCGATCTCTTGCGCGGCATTGACGACGCGCAGCAGCGCCCGACCTACACGCGCGCCGCGAGCGACGCGGGCGCGGGGCGCTCGATGACCTTCCGCGTCTATCTCGGCACGATCCCGAACTACGCCGAGGGCGGCGAAGGGCTGAAGCTCGACGGCGTGCGCGAGGGCTCGCCCGCGGAGAAGGCGGGACTCAAGGCGGGCGACGTGATCGTGCGCATGGCCGGGCGCGACGTGAAGAACGTTTACGACTACACCTACGCGCTCGGCGAGATGAAGGCGGGCGAGGAGTACGAGGTCGAGGCGTTGCGCGGCGGCGAGAGGCTGAAGCTGAAGATCACTCCGGCGGCGCGCAAGTAAGTATGAACGACGAACGCGGAACGATGAAGTAAGACAGCAGTGACTTCACTTCATCGTTCCGCGTTCGTCGTTCAGCGTCTCGCCTTCTTACCAGCGGGGCTCGCGACCGCCGCCGCCGCCCCCGCCACCGCCATAACCTCCGCCGTAACCGCCGCCGCCGTAGCCGCCGCGTCCGCCGCCGGAGTCTGCGCGCGGGCGCGCCTCGTTGACGGTCAGGGCGCGACCCTGGAAGTCTTTGCCGTTGAACTGCTCGATGGCGGCTTGCGCGCCCTCGTCAGTCGCCATCTCGACGAAGCCGAAGCCGCGCGAGCGGTTGGTCTCGCGGTCGGTCACGACGTTCGCCGAAGAGACCTCGCCCGCCTGCGAGAACAGCTCGTGCAGGTCGTCGCCGGTCACGCGGAAATTAAGGTTTCCCACGTAGAGTCTCGTAGCCATATCTTTCTCTCGTCCTTATTGGTTTCGGGGAAGCGCGGGCGGCCGAAGGCGCGAAGGGAGGCGTGTGGAAGGCTCCCCGCTTCGGCGGCGGCGGCGGCGCGCCCGTTGCTCAGGCAGCTTTGACGACTGGCGAGAGCCGCTTCTAACTACTCAATCAACTAACCCGACTCTCTCTCCACCAGCCGAATGCCGTCGCCTTCAGTCTCGCGGGCAGGCGCAACTTCGCGGGTCGTTGCGCGAGAGCCAAGAACCTCAAACGGCGTGAAGTATGCCCGTAAAAACGCGGGAACGCAAGAGGCTTTTCCGCCGCACCCGCCCGGCTGAAGCCCCAAATACTTCTTGAAAAGCGCCGGGCTTTGGCGCAGAATACGCGCGCAGCCAGCAAGGTTCTTCTAAAGCAAGAGCACGTCCGGCGAGCCGCCGTCGAGACTCGCCGCTTGCCGACTTTTCCCGCGACCTTCCCGCTATCCATCAACCTTCGGGGCTTAAGCAAGAGGAGCACAACCCGCGGTGATCGGCGAGACCGTTTCCCACTACCGAATCCTGTCGCTGCTGGGCGAGGGCGGCATGGGCACGGTCTATCTCGCCGAGGACACGCAGCTCGGTCGCCGCGTCGCGCTCAAAATCCCGAACACGCCCGCCGCCGAGCAGAACCAGTACCACGGGCGCTTCCTCAGAGAGGCGCGCTCCGCCTCCGCGCTCTCGCACCCGAACATCGCCACGCTCTACGACTACGGCGAGACCGCCGACGGCAAGCCCTTCCTCGTGATGGAACTGGTCGAGGGGAAGGAGCTCGGCGAGCTCATCGAGTCGGAG
>JAIVGV010000152.1 GCA_020201365.1 Acidobacteriota bacterium | reverse complement strand
CGCCCGTTTGGTAGTAAGCTTGCGGCGCCGCGCCTCCGCACGCACCGGCGGGCGCGCCCAGACTGAGCAAGCGCGCGACTCCGCGCCGTCGCGCCGCCGACCCTCATGCACGCGCCCTCACGCCACACGACTTTCGCCGCGCGACCTCTCGCGCAACTCGCAGCCGCCTTCGCGTGCGGTATTCTCGTCACGCACTTCGCAAATTTTTCGGCCACCATCTCCGTCGCCACATGCGCCGTCGTTAGCGCGCTCGCCGTCGTCGCGTTCGCGCTCCGCCGCGCCGCGCTCGCCGCCGCGCTCGTCTGCGCCGCGTTCCTGTGCGCGGGCGGGGCGCTCGCCGCGCCCGGTCGCGACGTCGCGGCGGCGAACCGCGTAGGGAGATTCCTGGACGACGGTCGCATCGCGCCCGGCGAACCCGTCGAGCTGACGGGCACGATCACGCAAGCGCCGGAGGTCGCGCCCGACGGCTACTTCGTCGCGCTGCGCGTCGGGCGGATCAGGCTCGAAGGCGAGGAGCGGGACGCGGGCGGCGCGGTCGAGCTGTTCGCGCCCGTGCGCGACGCGCTCTCTTACGCGCGCTACGACGCGCTCGAGCTGCGCCGCGGCGCGCGCGTGAGAGTGTTGGCGTCGCTCGCGCGCGCCGAAGAGTTTCGCAACCCCGGCGCGAACGGGCGAACCGAGTTTCTCGAACGCGAGGGGTACGACGCGGCGGGCGTGATAAAAAGCCCGCTGCTCGTCGAGCGACTCGACGACGAGGAAGTGTTTCTCCCTCTCGTATGGCTCGAACGTTGGCGCGCGTGGCTGCACGAGCGTCTGACGGAAAACTTTTCGCTGGAGACGGCGGGCGTACTCCAAGCCGCGATGCTCGGCAACCGGCACGGGCTCTCGCGCGAGACGGCGGAGCGCTTCCGCGACGGCGGCACGTTCCACGTCCTCGTCATCAGCGGCTTGCACGTCAGCTTCGTCGGCGGGCTCGCGCTCTTCCTCGCAAGAAGACTGACGCGCAGACGTTTCATCCAGTTCGCCGCGACCGCGCTGCCGCTCTGGGCTTACGCCGTCGCCGTCGGCGCGCGAGCGTCCGTCCTGCGCGCGGCGCTCATGTTCACGTTCGTCGCGCTCGCGCCGGTCGTGCGCCGCAGAGCCGACACGGTGAACGCGCTCGGCGCGGCGGCGCTCGCGCTGCTCGCCTGGCGTCCCGCCGATCTTTTCGATCCGTCCTTCCAGCTCACGTTCCTCTCCGTCGCGGCAATCGCGCTCCTCGGTTGGGCACTGCTCGCGCGCCTCGAAGAGGTCGGCGCGTGGCGACCGACGCGCGAGACGCCGTACCCGCCCGCCGCGCCGCCGTGGTTCCGCGCGCTCGGCGAGTCGCTCTATTGGGGCGAGCGCGCGTGGCGGCGCGACGCGGCGCGTAACGTTTACGACTGCCGACTGTTCAAGACGCGCGCGGCGGCGACTCTGGAGCGTTGGCATCTCCAAAGACCGCTGCGCTATGCACTCGCGGCGGTCGTCCTCTCCGCGAGCGTGCAGATCGTGATGCTGCCCGCACTCGTCATCTACTTCCACCGCGTCTCGCTCGCCTCGGTCTTCCTGAACATCTACGTCGGCGCGCTCATGGCGCTCGCGTCGCTCGGCGCGCTCGCGGCAATCGCCGCCGCCTCGATCAATCAAGCGCTCGCCTACGCGCTCGTCCGGGCGGTCGAGCGCGCCGTGTGGCTCATGTCGCACGGCGTCACGCCGTTCAGCCGCGCCGGGTTAGCCTCGCTGCGCCTGCCCGCCTACACGGGCTGGCGCGCCCTCGTTTACGCGCTCTACTTCGCGCCGCTCGCCGCGCTCCTCGCCATGTTCTCACGCTGGCGTCCCCTCGAACTCGAAGGCGCGCGCGACGGGGCGACGCAAAGAGGCGCGCGTCGCGTCGCGCGAACGCGCCGCGCGGCGGTCGCCGCGTTCGCCGCGCTCGCCTTCGTCGTCGTCGCGCACCCGCTCTCCGCGCCGCGCGCGGGCGGTCGCCTGCGCATAGACTTCCTCGACGTCGGTCAGGGCGACGCCGCGCTCTTGACGCTCCCCGACGGCACGACGCTCCTCGTTGACGGCGGCGGTCGCCCGCGCCCTCGCGACGAGCTGTCATCATCAAACACGCGCGCAAGGCTCGACGCGCGCCAGCCGCCGGACGACTACGAGATCGAAGACGCGCGATTCGAGCGCGACGCGCGCGGCATCGGCGACGCGGTCGTCTCCGAGTTCCTCTGGTGGCGCGGGCTCGCGCGCGTTGACTACCTGCTCGCCACGCACGCGCACGCGGATCACATCGGCGGCTTGAAGGACGTGGCGCGCAGTTTCCGCCCGCGCGCAGCATTCGTCGCGCGCACGCCGCGCCGCGAGATCGAGTACGCGCAGTTCGAGTCGGCGCTGCGGCTCGCGGGCGTGCCCGTGCGCCTCGTCGCGCGCGGCGACGAGTTGCGCTTCGGCGAGGTGACGGTTGACGTGCTCTACCCGCCGCCCGCGCCGCGCCGCGCGGGGGACGGCGAAGCGATCTTAAACGCGGGCGCAAGCCCAGACCTTGACGCCGACACGGGCGCGCTCCCCTCCGGCAACGACGACTCAATCGTGCTGCGCGTGCGCTACGGCGAGCGCTGCTTTTTGCTGACGGGCGACATCGAGCGCGGCGGCGAGACGGCGCTCGTCGCGGCGGGAGACGATCTGCGCTGCGACGTCTTGAAGGTCGCGCACCACGGCAGCCACACGTCGTCCACGCCCGCGTTCGTCGCCGCCGCGCGACCCGCCTTCGCCGTCGTCTCCGTCGGGCTCGACTCGCCTTTCGGTCACCCGGACGCGGCGGTCGTCGGGCGCTGGCGCGCGGCTGGCGCGCAAGTCTTGCAGACGGGGCGGCGCGGCGCGATCACGTTCAGCACCGACGGTCATGACCTGCGCGTCGAGACTTTCGTCCCCGAGTGACGGCGCGCCGCCGGCAACGCTTCGGGCGAACTGGATCGCGGCGGCGTGTGACAAGCGCGCGGCGTTGCGTGTACATTGTTCGTCCCGCGCGTGCGCTTCCTTAGTCCGCGCGGCGTAAGACGAGAGACGGCGAGAGGGCAGGGATGCGGGAAGCCAAGACTGAAGCCGACAATTCGCCGCGCTACGACGAGCGACCGTGGGGCTCTTTCACCGTGCTCGACGAGGGGCGCGGCTACAAGGTCAAGCGCATCGAGGTGCTGCCCGGCAAGCGCCTCAGCTACCAGCGCCACGCCCGCCGCGCCGAGCACTGGATGGTCGTCGCGGGCGAGGCGCGCGTCACGCTCGACGGCGCGGAGTTAACCGTGCGAGACGGCGAGACGGTTGACGTCGCCGTCGGCGCCGCGCACCGCGTCGAGAACCCCGGCGCCGAGACGCTCGTCTTCATCGAAGTCCAGCGCGGCGACTACCTCGGCGAGGACGACATCACGCGGCTGAGCGACGACTACGGGAGAGCAACGATGAAGTAGGGACGACGAACGACGAAGTAAGAGCCGGTTGCTTTCACTTCATCGTTCGTCGTTCCCACTTCCTACTTCGCCAAGAGGATTCGCAGGTCGCGGACGTTCGTGCCGGTCGCGCCCGTTGTGATGTCGTCGCCGAGGGCGCGGAAGAGGTTGCAGGAGTCGCTGCGCGCGAGGAAGTCGAGCGGGTCGAGACCGAGCGCGCGGGCGCGCGCGATCGTCGTCTCGTCGCAGAGCGCGCCAGCGGCGGGGCTGTTGCCGTCAACGCCGTCCGTGCCCGCGCTGAGCGCGACGAAGTGAGGGGCGGCACGATCCGTCTCGCCCGCGTCCGCGCCTGAATCGCGCGAACGCGATTCGCCCACGCCCGACTCCGTTCGCGTGTTGCGCGCGTCCAGTTCGAGCGCGCAGCGCAGCGCGGTCTCGCTGTTGCGCCCGCCCTTGCCGTCGCCGCGCACGGGGCACGAGAACTCTCCGCCGGAGACGAGACACGCCGCCCGCCCCCCGCCAGCCTTCCGCCGCAACGCAGAGAGACGCGAGACGAGCAGCCGCGCGCCGTCCTCGACGCTCTGCTCGACGATGTCGCCCGCGACCTCGACGGCGAAGCCGAGCGAGCGCGCGACCTCGGCGGCGCGCCTGACGGCGCGCGCGTTGTCGAGCAGGACGAAGTGGCGGCGCGGCGCGCCCGCGTCTATCGCGGCGCT
The DNA here is from genome assembly GCA_020201365.1 of Acidobacteriota bacterium. GTDB lineage: Bacteria > Acidobacteriota > Blastocatellia > Pyrinomonadales > Pyrinomonadaceae > JAIVGV01. The sequence goes on along the minus strand of JAIVGV010000152.1, from coordinate 546 downwards.
TGCGTCTATCGGGTCTCGCACAGCCGGGCGCGCGTGCGCGGGATCGAGCGCGCGCAGGACTGAGGCGGGCAGACGCGGGGCGAGGTCGTAGCGCTCGACGAGGGCGCGCGCCGCGCGCGCGTCCCCCCCGGCGTCGGCGGGAAAGGTCGGACCCGATGCGACCGAGCGCTCGTCGCCCGCGTTCACGTCGGAGACGAGGAGCGTGACCTGCGCCGCGCGCGCCGCGGCTAGGGCGAGCCCGCCGCCCTTCACAGCCGAGACCGCGCGGCGCACGGCGTTGATCTCCGCGATCCCGGCGCCGCAGTTGACGAGCACGCCGTTCAACGCGCGCAGGTCTTCGAGCGTGACGCCCGCGTCGCGCGGCAGTTCCAGCATCGCAGAGCCGCCGCCGGAGACGAGGAAGACGACGAGCGTGCGCGACGGCTCGACCGACGCCGCCTCGTCCGCGCGCCGCAGGAGAGCGAAGGCTGCGCGCGCGGCTTCGAGGCTCGCGCGGTTCGGGAGCGGGTGACCGCCCTCGAAGACGCGCCAGCGCGCGGGCAGCGG
>JAIVGV010000009.1 GCA_020201365.1 Acidobacteriota bacterium | reverse complement strand
CGTCTAAGACGACGAGCGGCTGCTCGTTGATGAGGGTGGCGTTGACGAGCGTCTGCACCCAGTAGCGACCGGGCGTGTGAAATGTGACGTTGACGAAGAAGCTGACGTTGTCGGCGAAGCCGCCCGGCTCGATCTCGAAGGAGGTCGGCTGCGAGGCGACGACGAACTGCTGGCGGTCGGGCGTCAGCACGCGCACTTCCGAGAGGTAAGTCCCCTCGCCCCGCCAGTGGTTGACGACCGCGAACTTGATGAGCGTGATGGGCAACTGCTCGACCGCGATGTTCTGGAAGACGCCCATCAGCGAGAGCTTGTTGCCGACTTCGAGCCGCACGTCGTCGCAGAGGATCGTGTGGACGAGTTTGAGATCGTTCGTTGCTTCGTTCGTCGTGCTCATTAATGGTTCCCTTCTCCGCTATAAGCCTAGCATCGCCCTGAACTCTTCTTCGCCCAACACCTTCACGCCGAGCGACCGGGCTTTGTCCAACTTCGAGCCCGCCTCCTCGCCCGCGACGACGTAATCCGTCTTTTTGCTCACCGAAGACGTGACGCGACCGCCGCGCGCCTCGATCAGCGCGCCCGCCTCCTCGCGCGTCATGCTCTCAAGTCGCCCCGTCAGGACGAACAGCTTGCCCGCGAACTTCTCGTCGGCTTCGCCGAGAGCGCCCGCTTCCAGCTCGGTTCGCACGCCCGCCGCGCGCAGACGCTCGCACAGCTCTCGGTTGCCCGAGTCTGCGAACCAGTCGTGCACGCTCTCGGCGACGGTCAGACCGATTTCGGGAACCGCGTCCAACTCCCCGACCGTCGCCGCGCCGAGACGTTCGAGCGAGCGGAAGGCGCGCGCGAGTATCGCCGCCGTGCGCTCGCCGACGTGACGCAAGCCCAGCCCGTAAACGAGGTGCGGGAGATCGCGCCGCCTGCTCGCTTCGATCTGCTCGATCAGGTTCGACGCGGACTTCTCCGCCTTGCGCTCAAGCTCCGCGACCGACTCGCGCGTCAGCTCGTAGAGGTCTGCGACGTCGCGCACCAAGCCGCCCGCGACGAGCTGATCGGCGAGCGCGTCGCCCAAGCCCTCGATCCTCATCGCGCGGCGCGAGGCGAAGTGGAGCAGGCGACCCTTGAGTTGCGCAGGGCAGTCCGCCGCCTCGCAGCGCGCGACCACCTCCCCTTCGGGCCGTGAGACCACGCCGCCGCAGACCGGACACTTCGACGGAAACCTGTAGCGCTTCTCCGCGCCCGTCCGACGCGACTCGACCACTTTCAGAATCTTCGGGATGATCTCGCCGCTCTTCTCGATCAGTACCCAGTCGCCGATCCGCAAGCCGAGCCGCTTGATCTCGTCCTCGTTGTGCAGGGTCGAGCGCGAGACGGTCGTGCCCGCGAGCTGCACGGGCTCGAGGATCGCGACCGGCGTGAGCGCGCCCGTGCGACCGACCTGCACGATGATCTCTTGAACTCGCGTCGTCCCCTGCCGCGCCGGGTACTTGTAGGCGATAGCCCAGCGCGGCGATTTCGTCGTCGCGCCGAACTCCTCTTGCAGCGCGGTCGAGTTCACTTTCACGACCACGCCGTCGATCTCGTATTCGAGCGCGTCGCGCCGCGACTCCATCTCGTTGCAGAAGTTGACGACCTCTCCGATCGTCGGGCACAGAGCGCGCTCGCTTACCTTGAAGCCTGCCGCGGCGAGCCAGTCGAGCGCGTGCCAGTGCGAGTCGAAGGCTTTGCGGTCGCCGGCGAGCGCGTCGTAGGCGAAGAGATCGAGGCGGCGCGAGGCGACGATCTGCGGATCGTGCTGGCGAATAGTTCCGGCGGCGGCGTTGCGCGGGTTGGCGAAGCGCGGCTCTTCCGCCTCTTCGCGCTCGGCGTTGATGCGCTCGAACTCCCTGCGCGACAGGTACGCCTCGCCGCGCACCTCAAGCTCGCGCGCCGCGTGCGACTGTTTGAGCTTGAGCGGGACGCTGCGGATCGTGCGCACGTTCTGCGTCACGTCCTCGCCGACGCGACCGTCGCCGCGTGTGACGCCGCGCGTGAGTAAGCCATCTTCATAGTGGAGTGAGATCGAGAGACCGTCAATCTTGAGTTCCGCGACGTACTCGAACGCGCGACCGTCCGCCAGTTTCCGACAACGCTCGTCAAACGCGCGCAGGTCTTCGATGTTGTAGCTGTTGTCGAGCGAGAGCATCGGGCGGCGGTGCACGTACTGCTCGAACTTCTCCGTGGGGCGACCGCCGACCCTCTGCGTCGGACTGTCGCGCGTCGCGAGCAGCGGGTACTCCCCTTCGAGCTGCTGCAAGCGCGCCATGAGCGCGTCGTACTCGGCGTCGGAGATTTCCGGGTTGTCGTAAACGTAGTACAGCTCCTCGTGGCGGCGAATCTCGGCGCGCAGCTCCTCGATCTCCGCCGCCGCGTCCTTGCCTTTAACTTTGGTTGACGTTCTCGGCATGTCTCTTCGACGACGATTCTATGTGAGGCGAAACAAAACTTCACAACGTAGCCACAGAGGACACAGAGAACACAGAGGGTAATGGAAAACGAGAAAACGGCATCTGACTGTTGCTCTTATCGTCTGTCAGTTTTCTCTCTGTGATCTCTGTGCCCTCTGTGGCTGTGCGGTAAGTCTTCGATCTCATCATACAATGATCGTGAAACTGCACCTCACTTACCGATCTGCACGACAGTCTCCTGCGTCTTCGCCTCGCGGCGGTCGTCGCGCGCGATCTGCGCGAGGCTGTGGATGACGCGACCGAAGTATTTGACGCCCTGCACGAAGTCCGCGAGGCGTATGTTCTCGTCGGGCCCGTGCGGGTTCGAGCCCGCGTAAGAAATTCCAAAAGAGACGACCGGCGTCGGCGGCTGCTGCACGCCGCAGACGGCGCCGACGGGTCCGCTCGCGGGGTCAATCGGGTAGATCACGGGCTCCGCCCCGTAAACCTCCGCCGCCGCCCCGACCGCCGCGCGCGCGACCAAAGAACTCTGCGCCGCCTTCGCGAACGGCGCGCTCGCGATCTCGACGATCTCTATGTCCTGGAAGCCGCGCGCGTCGAGGTGCTCGCGCAGGAGCTTGACGACGAGCGCGGGCGTCAGATCGGGCACGAGCCGGAAGTCCAGACGCGCGCGCGCCATGCCGGGAAGGATCGTCTTCGCGCCCGCCTCCGTGTGCCCCGTGTTGATGCCGCAGATCGTACAGGTCGGCGCGAAGATCAGCTCCTTAGTTAAATGCCTCCCCGTCAGCCCGCGCACCCACCCGCCGATCTTGAACTCGCGGCGCAAGCCCGCCTCGTCGAGCTCGATTGACTTCAAAGCCTTCGCGTCCTCGTCCGACACGGGCGCGACGTGCGACGAGAAGCCGTCAATCGTGATCACGCCTTTCGGCGAGGCGACGGTCGCGAGCGCCTGCACGAGCCGCCACGCCGGGTTCGGCACGATGCCGCCCCACTTCGAGTGCAAGTCCGTGCGCGCGCCGTAGGCTCTGAGTTCCAGAAACGTGATGCCCTTGAAGCCGAGGCTGATGACGAGCCGCTCCTTCGTGTCCTTGTCGCCGTCGTCCCACACGCAGCCGTCGGCGCGCAGCATCTCGGCGTTCTCCTCGACGAAGCGGTAGAGGCTCGGGCTGCCCAGCCCGTCCTCGCCCTCGACGACGAAGCGCAGGCAGATCGGCAGCTTCCCGAAACTCTTCTGGTAAGCCTCGACCGCCGCGAGCCTCGCGACGAGATCGCCCTTGCTGTTCGACGCGCCGCGCGCGTACAGCTTCCCGTCTCTGGTCTCAGCCGCGAACGGTCCCGAAGTCCACTCCGAGAGCTGCCCGACCGGCTGCACGTCGTAATGCCCGTAGACGACGAAGCAGTGCGACCCCGCGCCGAACTCGCCGAAGACGACCGGAAACCCCGCGCCGATCTTAAAGGTGCGCGTCCCCGCCCCGACGCGCTGCATCAACTGCTCGACGCGCTCCGCCACCGCGCGCATCCCCGTCCCGCGCGCCGCCACCGATGGCATCCGGCACAGCGCCTGCAAACGCTCGGCGAAAGCGTTGGCGTGGCGCTCGACGTAGCGGTCGTATTTGGCGAACGACATAAAAGCAGTGACAGGTGAACGGTGACAGGTGACAGGCAAAAAACCAGCGCGGTTTTTCTTACCCGTCGCCTGTCGCGGTTTACGGCTCACGAAAGAACAGGTATCGCGGTCTCACGGCGTCGCGCTCGAAGCCGGAGCAGACGAGCCCGGCGGCGAGGGCGGCTTGGAATTCGCGGCGGACGCGCAGCAGCTCTTCGCGCGCGCGCGCGGGGTCTTCGCGGACGAGCGCGTTCCAGTCGGGCGGGATGACGACCGCGGCTTCGGGCTGCGCGCCGCTCGTCAACTGCTCTCCGCGCGAGGCGGCTTCGACGCGACGTGATGTCAAATTCCATTCGGCGATGAGGCGGTCGCTGTCCAAGCCGAGCGGGCGTCCGAACTCGCCGTCAATCGTCGTGTAGTCCGTGCCGTAAAAATTAGCCGCGTAAGTTCTCACAACAGCGCCGAGGCGGTTCAGATTAAAATGCGCGTTGCGCGCGCGGGCTGGCTCGAACGTCCACTTGATGAAGTCGCGCCCCTCATTGATCGCGCGCTCGCGCTGCGCCCACTTGAGGCGCGCGCCCAAGCCCCGGTTCTGGAAATCTTCGGCGACCGCCATCATGTGCGAGTATCCGCCGACGCGGTCTCCGTAAACCGCCGCGAGGTGGTGGACGAAGCCGACGAGCCTGTCACCTCGAAACGCGCCGAGCGTCCAGCCGCCCGCCGCGCGGGAGACGACGAGGTGGCGGCGCGGCGAGATTTCGACGTCCGGCAGCGCGAAGACTTCGCGCTGCAGCCGCACGCAGGCGTCGAACTCCTCGACGGTCGCGCACTCGCGTATCACGACCTCGTCTTTCGGCTGACCCCCTCCGGCGCGCGCGGACACTTCGGCGGCGTGCTCCCTTCGTTGATGAAAGTACGGCGGAACGAAAGTCGGATTGCGCTTGCGTCGTCAGTTTAAGCGCGAAGGGCGGTCGGACGGAAGGGCGCGGGCGAAAGGGTCAGTTTTCGGTCGGCTGGACGGGGAGTTCGAGTCGGACGGCGAGCCCGCGCGGGTCGCGCGCGCGCGTAGAGACCTCGCCGCCGAGCAGCTTGATGAGTCGCTGCGCGATGACGAGCCCGAGGCTGGTCATCTCCGTGCAGCGCGCGCTCTCCGCCTCGCGCTTCGGCTCGAAGAGCGACGCGGCGTCGCGCGGCGTCACGCCCTCGTCCGTGATCTCGACGGCGACGCGCGAGCCGCCCGCGGGCTCCGCGCGCAGCGAGACGCGCGCGCCTTCGGGGCTGCGCGCGACGGCGTTGGCGAGGAAGGCGTAGAAGATCTGTCGGAGCTTGCCCTCGTCCGAGACGACCGCGCCGCAGCCGGGCGAGGTCTCGCATTCGAGCGAGACGACGCGCTTGTGCGCGAGGCGCTCGACCGCCGCGCAAGCCTCGCGCAAGGTCTCTTTGATCGGGAACTCGTGGAGGAACAGCTCCGTCATCCCCGCCTCGAGGCGGGAGAGATCGACGAGCTGCTTGATCTTCGTCTTCAACAGCTCGCCGGACTTCTGCACCTTCTCGCAGTAGCCGCGCGTGCGCGCGTTGATGTCCTCGTATTCGAGCATCAGCTCGGCGAAGCCGAGGATCGAGGTGAGCGGCGTGCGCAGCTCGTGCACCATGTGCTCGAGCATCATCGAGCGGTAGCGCGAGACCTCGCGCAGCTCGCGGTTCGCCTCTTCGAGCGCGGCGCCGCGCTCGCGCAGCTCCTCGCCGAGCGCGTCAATGCGCGCGCTCATCGCGTCGAGCTGCGTCGGCTGCGCGTCCGCCCCGACGCGCCCCGAGTATTCCCTTCTTTTGATCGGCTTCATTTGCAGGCTCTGTGCGCGTGAGAGCGCGCCCCGTCTCCCCGCCGGGTGGGGAGACGGTCTGTGATGCTACGCGAGAAACTTCGCGCCGCTGTCTTGCCATCCTCGCGAAAGTGTCAACTGCGGGAAACGATGAAGTGGGAACGACGGACGACGAGCGCGGACGAAGGAAGAGGGCGAGCGGGGGGCGACTGTTTTCAGTTCATCGCCAATCGTTCTGACTTCATGGTTCGCTGATCCGCTGTGCTATGATTCGCGCGGCGGGCTCCTCCGCCACTTTGTTTGTGCGATGAACGGCGAGTTGAGCGAGCACCCGCTCGGCGAGCTGCTGCGGGAGATCGCGGACGCGAGCCTGTCGGGCGCGCTGCGGCTCTCGCGCGAGCGCGTCAAGGCGGTCATCTACGCCGAGCGCGGCGCGGTCGTCTCCGCGCGCTCGAACCGGCGCGCGCACAAGCTCGTCGAGTGCGCGCGCCGCAGCCAGCTCGTCCCGGAGGCGAAGCTCTCTTCAGCCGTCACGGAGATGATGAACGACGCGGAAGCCGCCGCCGCCCTCGTCTCTGCGGGCGCGCTCGACGCGGCGGGGCTCGCGCAACTCCGCGCGAGACAAGTGCTCGACGTGCTGCGCCCGCTGCTCGCGCTCACGGACGGCGCGTGGGGCTTCGACCCGCGCGCGCGCATCGCCGAAGACGTCGCCGTGCGAATCGATCTACAGCGACTGCTGCTCGAAGGCGCACGCCACCTGCCCGCCGAGTTCGCCGCCTCGCGCCTCGCCGACGAAGAGGAGCTGATCTCGCCCGCGCCGGCGCCGCCCGCGCACCTGCAGTTGCTCCCGGCAGAGGCGTTCGTCCTCTCGCGCGCCGACGCGCCCGCGCGCGTCGCACAACTCGCCGCGCTCGCAGGTCTCGCGGACGCGCAGGCGCGCCACACGATCTACGCGCTCACGCTCTGCGGCTGCCTCGCCCGCGAGCGCCCCGCGCGCGCGCTGTCGGGCGCGGGCTTGCCAAGCGCCGCCGCGCCGCAGTCGCGGGCGTCGGGCGCGTCCGCCGCGTCGTCCGCACCGGTCGAGTCGGGCGCGCGCGCGGCGGGCGGCGACTCAACGGACGCGCCGGCAGATCCGCGCGACGAGTTCGAAGCGCTGCTCGCGCGCGCCGATGCGGGCGACTACTACGCGATGCTCGGCGTCGGGCGCACCGCCTCGACCGCCGACGTCAAGCGCGCCTACTACGCGCTCGCCAAGCGCTTCCACCCGGATCGCTTCCGCCGCGACTTCGCCGACGAAGAGACGCGCGCGCGCATCGAGAACGCCTTCGCGGAGATCGCGCGCGCCTACGAGACCCTGCGCGATCAGCGCGAGCGCGCGACCTACGACAGCAAGACAGCCGCGCGCGTCTCGGAGACCGCGGCGTCGGAGGTCGCCGCGCCGAGGCGCGACGCCGCGCGCGACGGCAGAGGCGGCGGCGAGCCCGCGCCGCGCGGCTACGCCGATCCGTCGGCGACGCCGCAGAACCGCGCCGAGGACTGCTTCCAGCAGGGGCTCGCGGCGCTCACGGGAGGCAACGCGGCGGCAGCCGTCGCGCACTTCGGCGAAGCCGTGCGCCTCTCGCCGCAGCAGGGGCGCTACCACGCGCTCTACGGTCGCGCGCTGATGACGAGCGCGCAGACGCGCCGGCAGGCGGAAGCCGAGCTACAGCTCGCGATCAAGCTCGACCCGCAGAACGCCTCGTACCGCGTCGCGCTCGCGGAACTCTACGCCCTCGTCGGCTTGCCGCGCCGCGCCGAGGGCGAGCTCGAACGCGCCCTCGCGCTCGATCCCCGGCACGCCGCCGCGCGCCAGATGTTGGAGAGGATGAAAGGAAAGGGATGAAGGGTGAAGGATGAAGGATGAGAGGGGAGCTGATCCGCGGTCAGCCACGCTTTCATCCTTCATCCTTCATCCTTCATCCTTCGTCTAAATGGCTTCCACCAGATCACAACCTACGGACGAGGAGCGGCTGGCGCGCGAGGTGTTCGTGCGGCTCGGGGCGTCGGCTGACGAGTCCGAGGCTTACGCGCACCCGCACGCCGCGCGCATCGCCGCGCTCGCGGACGCCTGCGCCAAGCTCTTCAACCTCGGTCGCGCGGATCGCGCATCCTTACGCGTCGCCGCGCTCGCGCACGCGCTGGGCTTGGCGGCGATGAAGCGCGACTACCTCAGTCGCGCGGGCGCGCTCGGCGAGGAGGAGCGGCTCGACTTGGCGCGCCACCCGGTCATCGGCGAGCAGGAGGCGGCGCGCGCGGGCGCGGATCGCGCCGCTCAGCTGATCGTTCGATGGAGCCACGAGTGGTGGAACGGCTGCGGCTACCCGGACGCGCTGCGCCGCGAGCAGATTCCGCTCGCCGCGCGCATCCTGCGCGTCGCCGACGCCTACTGCGCGCTCACCGACGATAGACCGTTCCGCCGCGCGGGCACCGAGGAGGAGGCGCGCAGGCACCTGGCGCAGTGGGCGGGGATCGAATTCGATCCGCGAGTCGTCCACGCGTTCCTCTCGCTCCACGGTCTGCCCGAACTGCGCTCGTTCGCGCGCCGCGAGGACGAAGCCCGCGCGGACGACTCGCAAGCGTCGCGCGACGCCGCGACGGGAGAAGAGGTCGCGGCTCACGGCGAAGCGACGACGCACGCGACCGCCGCCGCCGCCGAAGACGACGAGCCGCGCACCGGTCGCGCCCCCGAAGCGGGCGCGGACATCTACGCGGCGACGGGCGACGACAGCGCGGCGGTCGAAGCGTCCGGCGAAGCCGCCGCGAAACATGATGATGAACAGTCTGTCTGAAGAGACGCCGCGCGGCTGGCTCGCCTTCGAGTTGAGCGTGCTGCGGCGTCTGCGCTTCCGCTCGGTCGTCAACCCGCTCGCGGGCGAGCCCGACCTGGACGTTTACCTGAAGCGCTGGGGGGCGCGCGTCGCCGTCAACGACGCGGCGCGGTGGGCTTGGGTGCGCGGTCTGGCGCGCGTCGAGAACAACGACACGCGGCTCACGGAAGACGACATCAATGCGCTGCTCGAAGACGTTTACGTGCCGCGCCACGCCTTGCGCAACCCGGCGCTCGCGCGCTGGTTCGGCGAGACGGACGCGTGGTGGTTCGACAACCTGCGCGAGAACTCCGAGCGGCTCGGCGGCGAGATCAAGCAGGCGCTCGCCCTCGACCTCGGCATGATGGTCGGCGACTACGCGCTCTCCTTCGACCCGGCGACCCGCGAGCTGCGCCAGCCGCTCTCGCGCACGCTCGCGCGCATACGCGAGACGCTGCCCGCGCCCGTCCACAACCGCCACGCCAACGTCTCGCGCAACACGGACGCGCGCAGCTTCGTCGCCGATCAGCACGGCGATCTACTGTTCCTGCGCCTGCCCGCGCCCGGCGCGTCGCGCACGCGGCGCGGCACGCTCGCCTCGTGGCGCGAGGAGTGGGTGCGCGGCGGAGAGGACTTCTGGTCGGAGTTTGAGGCGACGCAGACGGGGAGGCTCGGCGCGCACGCCGGGACGAGACACCAGTACCTGCGCCACGTCGAAGACCTGCTGGGGACCGCCGGGCACTTCCGGCTGTGGGCGGTCTCCTACGCCGAGAGCGGCTACTTCGCGACCGAGGAACTCGTCGAGCTGCTGCGCAGACTGAGGAAGGTGGACACGATCTACACGAAAGACTTCTCCGAACTGGCGGGCGCGCGCGCCGTGATCGTCACGGCGAGCAGTTGAGAGCCGCGCGCGAGCCGCGTCTGGATCGGGCGGGCGCGATTCGTCTTCAGAGTGAGGCTTTGAGGTGTAGCTCCGTGGCGAGGCGGTTGATCAGATCGTCAATCCGCGTCGTCGCCTCCGCGCGGATGTGCTCGTGCATCCGCTTCGCTTCGGCGCGCCACTCGTCGGTCTGCGCCTCGTTCTTGAGGAGCGCCGACATCTCCCGGTCGAGGTCACTCATGTAGCGGCGCTGTTCAAGCAGCGTCTGGTAGGACTCCATGGAGACGAGCCTGATCGAGAGGCTGATCTGGCGGCGCATGTCGTTGAAGACCTCCCAGACCTTCTCGTCGTAATCCTTCCTCGCCGCGGCGTAGCGCTCGGCGTCGCCCTTCACCGCGTAGTAAGTCACCTTCACGGTCATGTAGCGCCAGCCCCACAGCAGCGCGGAGAGATCGTCGAGCAGCTTCGACTGTGCCTCGATGATCTTCCCGCGCCGCAGCCTCCGCTCCTCGACGCGCTTCAAGACCCACGGCGCGAGCAGCCCCGTCAAGCCCGCCGTCAGCAGCAGCAGGACGACGCTCTCGACGAATGTCCGGCTCACGCCCATGACGAACCTCCCGGCACCTCGCGCGCGCTTTCGATCTTGCGGCTCGCGGCGGCGGCTGTTGAAGCGCGGCGGCGACGGACGTTTTAGCGCGCGCCGCCCGCGTCGGCTTTCAGAATGACGACCGTCTGATCGTCTTCGCGCTCGCGCCCGCCCGACCACATCCCGACCTCTAAGAAGATCGCGCGGCACAGCTCCTCGGCTGAAGACTTGCGGTTGGCGGCGGCGAACTCCGCGAGCCGAGGGTCGCCGTACTCCTCGCCCGCGTGGTTCTGCGCCTCTGTGATGCCGTCGGAGAAGAGTAGGAGCAGATCGCCGGGAGCGAGCGCGGCGGAGGCTTCCTCGTAGGTCGCCCAGTCGAACGCGCCGAGCACCGTGCCGCCCACGTCGAGCCGCTCGATCTCGCCGGAGGCGCGCACGAGCAAGGGCGCGTTGTGCCCGGCGTTCGTGTAGCGCAGAGTGCGTGTGCGGTCGTCGTAGAGCGCGAGGAAGACCGTGGCGAAGCGGTTCGAGTCCGTGCTGCGGCAGAGCTGATCGTTGATGCTCGCAGCCATCTGCTCGACGGCGCAAGCGTCGTCAACGCCCGTCACGCCGCAGGGCATCTCCGGCGGCTGCTCGTCGCCCGCGACCGCGGACTTCACCGTCACGCGCTGGGAAAGTTTCAGGCGTTCGGAGAGGATCGTCGCCTGCGCGCGCAGGGCGGCTTGCAGGTTCGACATGACGAGCGCCGCCGAGATGCCCTTGCCCGACACGTCGCCGAGCGTGAAGGCGATGAGTCCGGGCGCGATCTCGACGTAGTCGTAGTAGTCGCCCGCCACGCCCCGCGCCGCGCGGCACTCGCCGACGATCTCGACGTTCGCGAGCGCGGGCACCTCGCGCGGGAAGAGCTGCGCCTGAACTTCCGCCGCGATCTCGATCTCGCGCTCCAGCTTCTCGCGCTCGATCCGCTCTTCCAAGAGCGACTCGATGTCGGCGGACATCTCGTTGAACGCTTCGGCGAGTTCGCCGAGTTGATCTTGCGAGCGCACGCGGACGCGGTGCGAGAAGTCGCCGCGCTTGATGTACTCGGTCGCCTGATAGAGCTTGTGCACCGTGCCCGTCACGGCGCGCGTCATCCACGCGGCGGAGAAGAGCGCGAGCAGTTCGAGCACGAGGAAGACGACCGCCGCGACGATGAGCGCGCCCTGCAAGATGCGCCCGACGCCGTTCTCCTCGAACAACTGTCGCACCGCCGCCCACGCGGAGAACTCCGAGAGGAAAGCGACGCGCAGCGACTCGCGCCCGTCCGACCAGTCGGTCGCGGGGAGGATGACGAGGCGGCTCGTGTTCGTCGGCTCGCCGAACTGATCCCGGCGGAAATCAATCCGGTAGGTGCGCGCGGGCGTCTCGACGCGGAAGCCCGACGGGTTTTCGGGATCGCGCCGCTGCGCGCGCTCGTCGCCGATGGAGGCGTAGCTCGTGCCGAGCCCGCCGCGGTTGACGCGCACCTCCGTCCCCTCCGCGCCGAGGAAGAACGGGTGGACGGCGAGCCCCGTGTCTTCGCGCAGCCTCTCGACGAAGGCGCGGCTCACGGGCACGGAGACGAGCATCGTCAGGGCGCGACCCGCCGCGTCGCGCTCATGCACGAGCGCGCGCAAACTGGGCGACGCGAAGCCGCTCGACTCGCCCTCGCGCGGCGGCACGAAGACGAAGCCGTGCCACTCTTCGCGCCCGCGCAGCCACTCAGGCAGCGGCTCGCCGACCGCCGACTCTTCGGCGAGCGCGCGCGACTCCGCGTCCGCCGGCTCGCTCGCGAAGCGCGCGGGCTGACTCTCGTCAACCGCGTTCGCCGCGCCCGCGCCCTCATTCGTTCGCGCGCTCACGTCGCCGCCCCGGAGCGCGTTCGCGCCCGCTTCCCTGCCCGCGCCCGCCGCGCGCCAGACGGCGACGCGCGCGCTTGGAAGAGTCGCGCGCAGCAGCGCGGCGCGCTCGTCGAGCCACGCTTGGAGAGTTTTGTCGTCGGCGTTTGCCGACTGCTGCGCGAAGGAGTGCGCGAGCATCCGCGCCGCCTGGTAGGTCTGCGCTTCTTGCGCGCCGAGGCGCACTTTGACGACGCGCGTCATCACCTGGTTGAGACCGACGAGCGCGGTGAGCGCGCCGAGCGTGAGGAGCAGGACGATGGGCGTCAGCCCGACGAACAGGTACGTGACGATGAGCCTGCGGCGGACGCGCCACAGCAGCTTGTTCTTCAGCCAGCGCAGCGCGCGCAAGCCGAAGTAGATCGCGGCGACATAGACGACGACGAGCGCCCAGTCGAAGAACAGGGCGACGGCGGGCACGCGGTTCAAGCCGAGCTGCTTCGCGAGCACCCACGTGACGAAGATGATGACCGCTGCGACGCCGACGCGCGGCATCACCCGCCGCAGCCACGCGCGCACGCGCTCCGCCGACGCGCCGAACTTCCCTCTTTCGTCTTGCGAATCTTTCACCCTTCGACGAGAACCTCTCGCACTGTTTACGTCCCCGCGTGAAGTCGTGTTTCGCGAATCGAAAGTTACCCGGATTGGAGAAAATTTCGCGCGCGGCTTCAGCGAAGCGCCGACGGCGCGCCCCTGCATATCAGTCGCCGCCTTCGGCGAGCGCGCGGACGTGCTCGCGCACGGTCGCGCCGAGTGTCGCGAGGTTGTAGCCGCCTTCGAGGCAGGAGACGACGCGACCGCCGCACGCCTCTCCAGCCCACGCTTTGACGGCGCGCGTCATCGAGACGAAGTCCTCGTCTTCGAGCAGGAGCTGACCGAGCGGATCGCCCGCGCGCGAGTCGAAGCCCGCGGAGACGATGACGAGATCGGGTTTGAACTTCGCGCCGATCTCGTGAAGCGCGGACTCGAACGCGCGCCGGTGATCAATCGCCGGAGTGCGCGCGCGAAGCGGGACGTTCAGAGTGTAGCCGCGACCGCGACCGTGCCCCGTCTCGCCGCGCGCGCCCGTCCCCGGATACCAAGGGTACTGGTGCGCCGAAAAGAAGAAGACCGAAGGATCGTCGTAGAAAATCCCCTGCGTGCCGTTGCCGTGGTGCACGTCCCAGTCGAGGATGGCGACGCGCTCGATCTCTTTGTAGCGCGACTGCGCGTAGCGCGCGGCGACGGCGGCGTTGTTGAAGAGGCAGAAGCCCATCGCGCGTTCCGCCGTGGCGTGGTGACCGGGCGGGCGCAAGGGGAGAAAAGCGTTTCGCGCCTCGCCCGACATGACGAGATCAACCGCGCGGCACGCGCCGCCCGCGCAGTGGAGCGCGGCGTCGAGCGAGCGGAGCGAGACGACCGTGTCGGCGTCGAGGTGCGAGAGACCTTCGCTGACGGCGTGCTCGACGCGCTTGAAGTGCTGCGCGGTGTGCGCCGACTGGACGACCGTGCGCGAGGCGGCGGGCGCTTCCCGTTCGAGGAGTCGCGACCACAGCGCGGCGTCGTCGCGTAGCGCCTTCATCACGACCGCGTAGCGTTCGGGGCGCTCGGGGTGGAAGTCTCCCGTGTCGTGCTCTTCGTAAACTTTGTGGTGGACGATTGCCGTCTTCATCGGGCGATTATGAGAGAGCACGCGGGCGCGGTCAAACGGGTTCCGACGCGCGTGCGCGCCCGCGATTATTTCGTGAGACGCGGGTCGTAAATTCCTACGACCGGGGTTGACGGCGGAGCACGGATTTCATACGCGGGGCGGTCAGTTTGTAATGAAAAGCCGCGCTGAGGTGTGCGCGTGGCGGGCGTCGTCGCGCGCCGAATCGCTTTGTTCAGTGAAATTTGGAAAGGGCGCGGGGCGCGGAATGATGTTTGCTGAAAAAGGCTCGTCCGAGTGCTCTCCCGCGTGCGGACTTTTATTTCGAATCCGAGGAGGCTGTAGATGAAAAGGTTAACGGTCGCACTACTCTCTCTCCTGATGGTGATCGCGCTCGCCGCGCCCGCGACGTTCGGGCAGGAGCGGCACCGCCGCTCGAAGTTCGGGCGCAAGGCGCGCACGGCGGCGATCATCGGCGGCGGCGCGCTCGCCGGGGGCTTGATCGGCGGCAAGAAGGGCGCGGCAATCGGCGGGGGCGGCGCGGGGCTCTACGCCTTCAACCGCAAGGCGGCTCGCCGCCACTTCAAGGGTCGCACGCGCGCCATCGGCTCGACGGCGAGCGGCGCGGCGCTCGGCGGCGGCGTCGGCGGCGCGGTCGGCGGCAGGCGCGCGGCGGCGGCTGGCGCGGTGCTCGGCGCGGGCGGCGGCTACCTGACCAAGCGCCACTACGCGCGCAAGCGTCGTTACTAAGCGGCGAAGGGGACGGGGCGACTCGCGCGGCGACGTGCGGGTCGCTCCTTTCGATTGCCCGTCGCGCACGGAGCGACGAGTTAATCCTGCTCGTACGAACTTGCCGCCCGGCGAAGTTTCTTCCGTCTGAAACCCTCGCGCGTTATCGTCCGCTCTAAAATTTTTACGGCGACAGGAGACGAACCTTCATGTCATACGACGAAGAACAGCGGCGCCGGAGCCGCGTGGTCGTGGAGACGCCGACGGCGCGGCGCGAGGAATACGTCACGCAGACGCGCCGCTACCCGGAAGATCGCGGCGGCTACTCGGCGGGCGTCGTCGCGGCGGTCGCGCTCACGGCGATCGCGCTGACCGCGCTCGTCGTCTTCTTCATGCTGAACCGCGGCTCGGACGCGACGCAGACGAACGTCAACGTGACGACCGCCGCGACGCCCCTGCCGACGCAGCCCACGCCGCTCGTCATCCAACAGATGACGCCGATGCCGGCGCAGCCGCCGCCCATCATCGTGCAGCAGCCGCCGACGACCACCACCGCGCCCGCGCCGGTCATCGTCACGCCGCCCGCGCCGACCGGGGGCGCGACCGCGCCCGCCCCCGCGGACGACTCGGCAATCGAGGCGCGCGTCAACAAGGCGCTCAACGACGACGCGGACATCTCTTCGCTCGGCATCACCGTCGCGGTGATTAACGGCAGGGCGACGCTCAACGGTCTCGTCAAGACCGCCGATCAGAAGGCGCGCGCCGAGCAGATCGCGCACGCCGCGCGCGGCGTCAAAGCGGTGGACAACAAGATCATCGTCGAGGGACAGTAACAGCAAGTAGGAAGTAGGAAGGCTGAAGGCGGAAAGGGTGGTCACTCGACGTGAGTGATCATTCTTTCCGCCTTCAGCCTTCCTACTTCCTACTTGCTGTTCAGTATCCTTCCGTGTGCTCCCGCTGCCACTCGCGCAGCTCTTCGTCGCTCGGCTCGCGACCGAGCTCGTCGCGCAGACGCCCGCGCAGGTAGTCCTGCTCGCGGAGCGCGGCGTCTTCGAGTGTGGCGTCGCCGCCCGCGTCGCCGTCGTCGCCCCGCGGCGCGTCGAACCGGCGCGGTTCGTCGCCGCGGCGCGCCGGGCGCGTGCTGTCGGCGTGTGGCTGCGGCGTCGGAATCATTCGCGTCCCTCCGTTCGTCGTGCGGGCGAAGACATTTTCACTGGCGGGCTGCGGTCGGCGTTCACTTGCCGCGGCGCGCGTTTCATAACTCGCTGACGGCGAACTCGCACGTCTCGGTCGAGGTCTCGACTTCGAGGCTCGCGCCCCCGCCGCGGACGAAGAGCCTGCGGCGCGCGCCGTCCTCATAAATCTCGACCCCCTCGATCCGGCAGTCGGCGGGCGCGGCTCGCATGATCGAGAGCGCGGCGGCGTCGCCTTGCGCGCGCAGATAGTCGGCGTCGGCGCGCAGGCGCTCGCGCTCGCCGTCGCCGAGACCCGCGAGCACGAGGTTCTCGTGCAGCAGCGTCATCTGCGCGTCCGGGTAGATGACCCAGTAGAAGCCTATGTCGAGCAGCAGGTGGAGCGCCTCTTCGCGCGCGAAGTAGCCGAGCGCGGTCGCGCCGACGACGGGCGCGACGACCGAGTCCTGATGCGTGTCGGTCTCAGCCGCGATCCACGTCAAGGAGTTCGCGCCTCACCGGACGCCGCCCGCCGCCTCGATGATCTCGGCGAGCCGCCGCTCGGTCGGCGGCGCGAGCGGCAGGAAGCGCACGCCGAAGCCCATGTTCTCGTCGTGATAGACGATCTCGCCGTGCAGCAGGAGCCAGCGCCCCCGCGGCGTCTGCACCTGGAAGGTGATGCGCTCTCCTTTCGTCACCTGCCCGATGGACTCGACGTAGCAGCCGCCGAGGCTGATCTCGGCGACGCGCGCCGCGTGCTTGCCCGACTGCCCTTCCCACCGCGCTTCGAGCGGGATGCCCACGCGCGGGTGCCTGCGCCTGTTCGTCCGTTCGTCAGCCATGCGCCGAACCCGTCCCTCCGGCTCGCGAGTTTCAAACACAGCCTTGCCCGCCCCGCGCCCGACCCTTTCGGACTCGCATACTACGTGCGCGCGCCGCGGCGCGCAAGCGGGAGATCGAAACGTTGAAGTCGGAGCGATGAGCGACGAACTGTCAGACAGGTTGCTTTACTTCATCGTCCAGCATTCATACTTCATCCTTTGCTTTTCCGATCCGGTAGCGCAACAGCTCCTTCGCCTTGACCGCCGCGAACGCCACCGCGACGAGCGTGCCGACGCCGCCCGCCACGACCGAGAGCGGCGCGCCGACAGCCGCCGCGAGCAAGCCCGCCTCCATCTCGCCGAGCTGCGGTCCGCCCATGAAG
>JAIVGV010000151.1 GCA_020201365.1 Acidobacteriota bacterium | reverse complement strand
TCAATACAGGCGGGATCGCGCGCTGCGGAAAGCGCGATCCCGCCTGTCGCCACTTTCGTCGTCACGGCAACCGCCTCTTCTCGCGAAAAGGAACTACCGGGATGAGACACACAACGCTCCTACGGCGCGCCGCGCTCGCCGCAGCGCTCGCCGCAGCCCCTTGCGCCTCGGCGCGCGCACAGCAGCCGAAGCCCGCCGACCACAAGGCTGCGACGCAGACGCCGCCCTCTAACACGACTCCCGCGACCGAGGCGAAAGGCGCGACGACGGACTCCGCCGCCTCGCCCGCGGCGACCGCTCTGCCCGCCAACGCGACGCCCGTCGAACTCGCGCGCGCGGCGGTCGCGGCGCAGGGCGGCGACAAGTGGCGCGCGCTGAAAAACATCGTCCTCTTCGGCACGGCTGTTCTCTACTCGCCCGGCTCCACGCAGTCGCTCGCGGGCAAGTTCTACATGGTCACGGCGGGGGATCGCGTCCGCCTTCAGGTCGAGTCGCCCATCGTCAACATGACGCTCGTCTCCGACAGCACGGGAACCTACACGAGCATCCGCGGCTTCCAACTGCCGCCCGCGAGCCGCTTCGGCGTCCCCGTCCTGATGAACTACGATCAGCCCGGCTACGCCGTCGCCGCGCTCAACTCCAAGAAGAAGGAGCGCGCCTTCCGCATCACCGAGCCCGAAGGCATGATCACGGACTTCTACCTCGACGCCGCGACGGGCAGGCTCGTCCGCTTCGAAGTGCCCTACGGTCCCTACACCTACGGCGTCGAGATCAAAGCGGTGAAGGACGTGGACGGCGTGCCCGTCCCCACGAGCTTCGTCCAGCGCATCTCCACGGGTCAGGGCGACTTCTTCGCCGAGTTCAAAGTCAAAGAGGCGAAGCTCAACCAGGAGCTTCCCGCCGACATCTTCACCTTCCCGAAGAACTAGCGACGGGAAGGGAAGGCGCGGGGACGCCGAGAAAAAAGGGCAGGGAGACAAGGCGACGCGGGAAGGCGTCGAGATAAGAAGACGCGGCGACGGGAAGCTGGTTCCGTCGCCGCGTCGTCGTGTCTCCGCGTCTTGCTTTCTACTTCATCGTTCCGCGCCCATCGTTTGCGTTCAGACGCTCATGATCTCCTGCTCTTTGTGCTTGGCGAGCTCGTCAATCTTCGCGATGTAACTGTTCGTGAGCTTCTGCACCTCTTCGAGACCGTCGCGCTCGGCGTCCTCGGAGATCGTCTTGTCCTTGAGCAGCTTCTTCAAACGCTCGTTGGCGTCGCGCCGCACGTTGCGCACGGCGGTGCGGTGCTCCTCGGCGAGTTCGTGCACCTGCTTGGCGAGCTGCCGCCGGCGCTCTTCCGTCAGCGCCGGGATCGGCACGCGCACGAGCTTGCCGTCGTTCGACGGGTTCAAGCCGAGATCGGCTGAGCGGATCGCGTTCTCAATCGCCTTGAGCTGCGTCTGATCCCAGGGCTGCACGGTGATCGTCTGCGGCTCCGGGACGTGGATCGAAGCCATCTGGTTGAGCGGCGTCGGCGTGCCGTAGTAGTCAACGACCACGGGGTCGAGCAGGCTCACCGCCGCGCGCCCCGTCCTCACCGCGCCCAGCTTCTTCCTCAAATCCTCGACCGCCCCCTCCATCCGCGGGCGCGTCTCCTTGATCACGTCCTTCTCGCTCATGAGCCACTCCGTTGCTCGTGAATCGTGAACCGTGAATCGCGACAAGGGAAGTCCGATCTCTTCCTTGTCGCGGTTCACGGTTCACGGTTCACGGCTCACAGGTTTTTCCATGCACACCCGCGTGCCGACGCCCGGCTCGCCCGTGACGACGCGCATGATGTTGCCGGGCGTGCGCATGTTGAAGACGACGATGGGCAGGCGGTTCTCCATGCACAGCGAGATCGCCGAGGCGTCCATCACCTGCAAATGTTTTTCGAGCACTTCCTGATACGTGACGCACTCGAACAGCTTCGCCTGCGGGTTCTTCACGGGATCGGAGTCGTACACGCCCTCGACCTTCGTCGCCTTCATGATCACGTCCGCCCTGATCTCGAGCGCGCGCAGCGCGGCGGCGGAGTCGGTCGTGAAATACGGGTTGCCCGTGCCCGCGGCGAAGATGACGACGCGCTGCTTTTCCAGGTGGCGCACGGCGCGGCGGCGGATGAACGGCTCGGCGACCTCCGGGATGTTCAGCGCCGAGAGCACGCGCGTGTGCATCCCGGCTTTCTCCATCGCGTCCTGCAGCACGACCGCGTTCATGATCGTGGCGAGCATCCCGATGTAGTCAGCCGCCGCCCGATCCATGTCGCCCGCGCTCTCCGACACCCCGCGGAAGATGTTGCCGCCCCCGACGACGATGGCCACCTCGACGCCGAGCGCGTGCACGGACTTCACGTCTCGTGCCACGGCGCGCGCGACTTCGACGTCCACGCCGTAGTTCTGCGCGCCCATCAGCGCCTCGCCCGACAGCTTCAAAAGAATGCGCCGGTAAACGGGCACGCGCGTCGCGGTCGTCTGTGCTTCGGCAGTCATTCGATTGCGGAATGCGGATTTCGGATTGCGGATTGCGGAACGGAGGCGAGACCGCTCCGGCTCGCGTCTCAGGTTTCGGCGCGCGGGTTAGGATTTTAAATCCGCCATCCGCAATCCGAAATCCGCAATCGGTTAGCTGCCCGCGAGCGCCGCGACCTCGCCGCCGAAGTCTTCGTCGCGCTTGGCGATCCCTTCGCCCATCTTGTAGCGGGTGAAGCGGCGCACGGTGATCTTCTCGCCCGTCGCGGCGATCTTCTCGTTGAGGAGGTCGCCGACCGTCTTCGCCGGGTCTTTGACGAACGGCTGATCGACGAGCACCGCCTCCTCGTAGAACTTGTTGAGGCGACCATCGACGATCTTGTCGATCACCTGATCCGGCTTGTTCGCGTTCTTCGGGTCGTTCTTCGCCTGAGCGCGCGCGATCTCGCGCTCCTTGTCGAGCACGTCAGTCGCGACCTCGTCGCGCGAGACGTAGCGCGGCTCGGCGGCGGCGACGTGCATGGCGATGTCCTTCACCAACTGCTGGAAGGCTTCGGTGCGCGCGACGAAGTCGGTCTCGCAGTTGATCTCGACGAGCACGCCGACCTTGCCGCCCATGTGGATGTAGGAGCCGACGACGCCCTCGGCGGCGATCCGGCCCTCCTTCTTCTTCGCCGAGGCGAGCCCGCGCTTGCGCAGGATTTCGACCGCCTGCGCCTCGTCGCCGCCCGCCTCCGTCAGAGCGTTCTTACACTCCATCATCCCCGCGCCCGTCTTCTCGCGCAGAGCCTTGATCCCCGCCGCTGTGATCTCTGCCATCGTTTCGGTCTCCTCAGGATAGCTGTTAGCCCTTAGCCGGAAGCAGCCGCCCGTCATGATTGAATTTTTGAATTATAGCTGAAAGCCAACAGCTAATAGCTAATCGCCAACAGCTCACAAAATCAAGCGCAGCCCCGGCGGTTCTCCGCTCGCGGTGGCTGCGCCCGTCGAAAGTAGCTGTTAGCCGTTAGCAGTTGACCATCGCGTTTTAGCTAAGAGCTAACGGCTAATAGCTAACAGCTTCTCCTCACTTCGCCGCGCCGACCGACTCCGCGCCCTTCTCCTGCTCGGCGGAAGGTTCGGGTCTGACGGCGGACTCGTCCGCGCCGCCGCCCGCCGCGCCGCGCACGGGCGCGTGCGTGCCGACCTGCTCGTGATCGCCCAGCGCGTCGGGCTGCTGACCCGTGCGGTGGAAGCCCTGGCGACCCGGCGAGGAGACCTGCGTCTCGGTCGAGGGGGCGGCGTTCTGCATGTCCGTGAAGTTCTGCGACTCAAGACCCGGATCGCGCGCGGTCGTGACGCTGGACGTGCCGTCGCCGCTCGCGCTCGGGGTCTGCCGCGTGCCCGTCGCTTCGGGCGCGGCGGCGCTGCTCGGCGCGCTCGGCGTCGTCGCACTCGTCGCGGGCGCGGTCTCGGCGGTCTGAGCTTCTTGCGCGCCGCCCTCAGTGCCCTCGTCCTTCTTCATCTGCTGCCCCTCGATGACGGCGTCGGCGATGCGCGAGGCGAAGAGGCGCACGGCGCGCAGCGCGTCGTCGTTTCCGGGGATGACGTAATCAATCCCTTCGGGCGAGCAGTTCGTGTCAACGACGGCGATGACGGGGATGCCCAAGCGGTTCGCCTCGGCGACGGCGATCTCCTCCTTGCGCACGTCTATGACGAAGAGCGCGTCCGGGAGCCGGTTCATGTTCTTGATGCCCGAGAGGTTCTTGTCGAGCGTCTCGCGCTCGCGGTCGAGCTTGATGCGCTCCTTCTTCGTGAGCATGTCGGCGCGACCGTCCGCCTGCATCGCCTCGATCTCGCGCAGCCGCTTGATGGACTTCTGCACGGTCTGGAAGTTGGTCAAGAGTCCGCCGAGCCAGCGGTTGTTGACGTAGTACTGGTTGGCGCGCGTCGCCTCCTCGCGGATCGCGTCCTGCGCCTGCCGCTTCGTGCCGACGAAGAGGATCGTGCGACCGCGATCCTCCGCCGAGAGGTTCGTGACGTACTGGATGGCTTCGCGGAACAGCTTCTGCGTCTTCTGCAGGTCGATGATGTTGATGCCGTTGCGCTCGCCGAAAATGTACTCCTTCATCTTCGGATTCCAGCGGCGCACCTGATGACCGAAGTGCACGCCGGCTTCCAGAAGCTCTTTCATCGTTACCGAGACCAAAAGTGAACCTCCTAGAGTTGATTGGTTTATGTACTCGCCGCCGCCG
>JAIVGV010000258.1 GCA_020201365.1 Acidobacteriota bacterium | reverse complement strand
TCCATGCCGTGCGAGCGCAACTCGTTCGTGTGATCGATCTGCAAGATCGCGTTCTTCTTCACGACGCCGCAGCGCAGCAGGAGTCCGAGCCCCGAAAAGATGTTGACCGACTGACCCGTGACCAAGAGCGACAGGATGCCGAACGGGATCGCGAGCGGGAGCGTCAGAAGAATCGTCACCGGGTGGATGAACGACTCGAACTGCGCCGCCAAGACCATGTACATGAAGATGAACGAGAGCAGGATCGCGATCATGAAGTAGTAGCCCGCGCCCCCGGGTTCCTTCGAGGTACCGGCGGGCCCCGTCTCGTAGCCCTGCTCCATGTTCATCTCTTTGACGAACTGGTTCATCCTCGCGACCACTTCCGACTGCGAGCCGCCCGGTCGCACGTTCGCCGTCAAGGTCACCTGCCTCTGCCGGTTGCGCCGATCAATCGCCGAAGGCCCCGTGCCCTCCTCGACGCGCACGAGGTTGTCGAGGCTCACCCAGCCGACCTTCGCCGAGCTGGCGAACAGGCGCGACAAATTCTCCTTGCTCGCGCGCGCGGAGCCTTCGGCGCGCAAACGCACGTCGTACTGATCCGTCCCCTCGTTAAACGTCGAGACCTTCTGCCCCGCGACGAGCGTGTTCAGGCTCTGCGCGATGTCGCCGACTTTGACGCCGAGGTCTGCGGCGCGCGCGCGGTCGATCTCGACGCGCAGCTCCGGCTTCCCGGCGACGAGCGACGAGTCGGCGTCCACCACGTCCGGGATCGTCTTCATCTTGGCGAGCAGCGCGTCGGCGTAGCTCGTCAGCTTTTCGAGGTCGGGTCCGCCGATGATGTACTGCACGTCGGCGTTGGCCTGACCGCCGCCGGAGATCGCCTGCACGAGCGCGACGTTCGTGCGCAGGTTCTCGCTCTGGTAGTTCTGCAAGAGCTCGCGCGCCTTGACCATCAGTTGGGTCTGCGAGAGCGCGCGCTCGCCGATCGGCGTGAGCTTGACGTAGATGTTCGCGCTGTTGACGAGCTGCTGCTGCCCGCCGCCAATCGTGACGAGCGTGTCGGTCACGCCCGGAAGTTTTCTGATGTCGGCGGCGATGCGCTCGACGGTCGTCGAAGTCGCGGCGAGCGTCGAGCCTTCGGGCGCGCGCACGTTGACCTCGAACTGCGACTGATCGTCCACGGGCAGGAAGTTTTTGCCGACGAACGCGAAGAGCGGCACGATGCTCAGGATGACGAGCAGGCACAAGCCCACCACCGCCCAGCGGTGCGCCATCGAGAGCTTGAGCAGGGAGGTGTACGCCCGATCGACCGGGCGGTAGAAGCGACCCTGCTTCGACGAGTGCGCCTC
>JAIVGV010000257.1 GCA_020201365.1 Acidobacteriota bacterium | reverse complement strand
CTTCTGGGAAGACCTGCCCGCCGACGACGAGTTCGCTCCGGCGAAGTTCCTCGGCGAAGCCCTGACGCAATACTATTCGTCCGACTACGTGCCGCGCGAGATTCACGTGCCGGTTGACTTCGAGGATCGCGAACTACTCGAAAAGGCTCTGACCGGGCGGCGCGGGCGGCGCGTGAAGATTCTCGACCCGCAGCGCGGCGAGAAGCGCGACATGATCTCTCTGGTCGAGAAGAACGCGCAGATCGCCTTCGAGCAGCGCTTCCGCGTCTTGAAGCCCGACATGGAGCGCGTGCTCGAAGAGTTGCAGGAGACGCTGGAGCTTCCGCGCTTCCCGGCGCGCGTCGAGTCGTTCGACGTCTCGAACATCTCCGGCGCGGAGAACGTCGCCGGGATGGTCGTCTGCGAGAACGGCAAGATCAACAAGGCGGAGAAACGCACCTTCCGCATCCGCACCGTCGAGGGCTCGAACGATCCGGCTTCGATGCGCGAGGCTGTGTTCAGGCGTTATCGTCGTCAACTCGACGAGAACAGACCGCTCCCCGATCTCGTGATGATTGACGGCGGCAAAACGCAACTCGGCGCTGCCGCCGACGCGATGCGCGAGCTAGACCTCGAAGCGATCCCCGTGATCGGCGTCGTCAAGCCGCCGCGCCGGCACAACGACATCTCGCACCTCCTCGTCAAAGGGCGCGAGCACACGCCCGTCTATCTCGATCCGCACTCGCCCGTCCTGCGCCTCATCCAGATGATCCGCGACGAGACGCACCGCGCCGCCGTCACCTACCACCGCAAGCGGCGCGAGATACGCGACTTCACTTCGGAGTTGACCGCGATCCCCGGCGTCGGCGAGAAGCGCAAGACCCGACTCTTAAGAAACTTCGGCTCGATCACGCGCATCGCGCAGGCTTCGGCAGCCGAACTCGCGCCCTTCGTCGGGCGCCAAGTCGCCGAAGAGATCGCCACGCACTTCTCGCGCCAGCGCGCTCTCGCCGGGGTCGAGGAGGCGGACGGCGCGGACGCGGGCGAGCGTGAAGCGGCGGCGCGGGATGACGTTGACGGGGACGGGCGCGGCGCGCGCGTCGTCGAAGCCGGCGCGCCGCCGCTCGACGTGGAGACGCGGCTCGACGACCCCGAAGGCGACGCCGAGGACTTGCAGCCGATCCGCTCCGTGGATCACCGCGGCGAGGTTCGCAAGCGTAAGAGATCGACGCGCAGGCGCGGCGAGCGCTCGACCAACCCGCACGCGGTCAAGCGAGAGCGCGTCGGCACTGGCGAAGGGGGCTGAAGAGGTACGCGGAGAGAGCCGCGCCCTCTGACGCGCGCGCGCCAGAACCG
>JAIVGV010000581.1 GCA_020201365.1 Acidobacteriota bacterium | reverse complement strand
CGAAATGACCTTGCGGGAAGCCCGCGCGCTCCACTTCGAGCGGAGCGGCTTCGGCGCGGACGGCGGCTACGGCGAGCGCTGGATTAAGGTCAAAGTGTGGCGCGTGCCCGTCTGGTTGCCGAACACGGAGGGGCGGCGCAAGGCTGTGCGGCTGCACGATCTCCACCACGTCCTGACCGAGTACCCGACGACCTGGCGCGGCGAGGCGGAGATTTCGTCTTGGGAGATCGCGTCGGGCGGGTTGCGCCGTTTCTGGGCGGGATGGGTGCTCGACCTGCTGAGCGTCGCGCAGGGGCTCGTCGTCAACCCGCGCGGCGCGTTCCGCGCTTTTCTGCGCGGTCGCCGCAGCCGCAACCTCTTCGGCGAGACGTTCAGCGACGAGCTGCTCACACGGCGCGTCGGCGAGATGCGACGCGAGATGCTACTAGACGACGAGGGAGCGGGCGCGCGGCTGAAGGCGACGACTGACGAGGTGCTCGCCTTCGCCGCTTGGTCGCTCGCGGGCGCGGCGACTTACCTCGTCGCGGTCGGCTTGCCGCTCGCCGCCGTCTTTGTGCCGGTTTTCGCGCTCCTGAGGCTGGCGCGCGTGTTGTAAAGCTCGCGCCT
This sequence comes from Acidobacteriota bacterium, assembly GCA_020201365.1. Taxonomy (GTDB): domain Bacteria; phylum Acidobacteriota; class Blastocatellia; order Pyrinomonadales; family Pyrinomonadaceae; genus JAIVGV01. The sequence goes on along the minus strand of JAIVGV010000581.1, from coordinate 737 downwards.
GAAGGCTGCGGGCGATTGCTTTTAGTGAGGCGAGTTTTATAAACTCGTGCGCGTTCCAGCAAGACACAAGAGTTTCAAAGCGTGCGCGCAGGCCGTGGAAGCGGCGCGCGTGAGTTTCGCCGCCTGACGCGAAGGAGGAGAGGACGCTGGTATGGCAGTCCGTCTGAGTCGAACCTTTCTGCTGCGGAAGCTGCACCAGTTGACCGGGATAGTCCCGCTCGGCGTCTTCCTGCTGGAGCACTTCTACACGAACTCCAAGGCGCTCACCGGCGCGAACGACTTCAACAATGCCGTGCGCGACCTCCAGTCGATCCCCTACATCATCTTCGTGGAGATCATCGGCATCTTCATCCCGCTCATCTACCACGCCGTGTACGGTCTCTTCATCACCTGGGAGGCGCGACCGAACAACCTGCACTACCCCTACCCGCGCAACTGGTTCTACACGATCCAGCGCGTGACGGGCATCATCCTCTTCTTCTTCATCACGTTCCACGTGCTGAATTTCCGCTTCGGCTTGATCCCCGGCTTGAACGAGCTGTCGGTCGCGGATCACCCAGACCGCGCGTTCGACATCGTGAGCGGCGAGTTCTCAAACGCGATCATCTTGACGATTTACATCGTCGGCATCGCCTCGACGATCTGGCACTTCGCCAACGGCTTGTGGCTCTTCGCGGTTGACTGGGGCATCGTCATCGGCGAGCGCGCGCAGAGGCTGATGGGCTACGCCTGCATCG
>JAIVGV010000425.1 GCA_020201365.1 Acidobacteriota bacterium | reverse complement strand
GAGTATAACGCCTCGGCTACCCTCTTGCCGATCTCCGGCGCGCGGCACCACGCCTGCGGGAGACCGCCCGGTTCATCCCCCGGCCTCACCCCTTTTCGCCTAGCAAATACCCCTTCGACTCCTCCTTCACGTTGCCCGCCCCGGACGCCGGGGCCGACCCACGGCGGCGTGCGAAGGGGACGAGCATGGGCACGGATCGGCGGTAGCTCTCGTATGCCTCCCCGTGCTCTCGGACGAGGTCCCGCTCCTCGAACTGGATCGCCAGGAGGATGTAGGCGGTGGTGGCGACCGAGAAGAGCAGGTGCGCGAGCGTCATCGTCGGCGTCATCCAGAACGCGAAGAACCAGCCGACGTAGAGCGGGTGCCGCACGAGGCGGTACGGGCCGGGCGTCGCGAACCGCAGGGCCGTGTACGGCCGGCCCAGCAGGTACAGCCAGACCTGGCGCAGGCCGAACAGGTCGAAGTGGTTGATGAGGAAGGTGGACAGGAGCACCAGCCCCCAGCCGAAGGCGAACAGCGCCCGCAGGACGAGCCGCCCGGCGGGGTTTTCGACCGACCAGACCGCGCCGCCCAGCGGCCGCCACTGCCAGAAGAGCAGGATCAGGGCGAGGCTCGAGAAGAGGACGTATGTGGAGCGTTCGAGCGGCCGAGGGACGGCGCGCGTCCACCACTCCTTGAACCACTTGCGGGCCATGACGCTGTGCTGCACGGCGAAGAGGGCGAGCAGCCCCGCGTCGAACGCGAAGCCGGCCCAGAGGGGGCCGACCGCGGCGCCGTCCAGCGTCCTCGGCACGCCGAAGTTGCCGATGAAGCAGACGGCGTATAGAAAGGTCCCCAGGAAGATCATGTAGCTCAGACTTCCGTAGGCGAAGAACAGGGTTCGCTTGAGCATCGCAATGCCTCCATCTCTGTCGGTTTCTCGTAACGGGCGGAACGACTCCGGGTCAGCCGCTGCCCCCAGCGGGCGATCGCCTCGAACGTGACGTCTATGTCCTTCTCCGTCGTCCTGTGTGAACAGAACGACAGGCGGAGCGCGGCGCGGCCGCGGGCCCTGGCGGTCGTCAAAGGTGAAGGGCCTCCACGGCGGACGGCCCCGGCGATATCCCGGTTAAGGCGGTCGAGCAGGGCTTGCACCCCGGGCTCCTCCTGCCGCTCCGCCAGGCCGTTCGGCACGTAGCGGAAGCAGTAGAGGTAGAAGGTCGGCTCGTGCAGCACCTCGAAGTCGGGGTGCTCGCCGACGAGGTCGTGCAGGCGCACGGCGAGGACGAGGTTCTTCGCGAAGAGCTCGCGCAGGCCGGCGACCGCCGTCAACCGAGGCACGACCCGCCCGCACCAGTCTGCGACCAGCGCCGCGGCAGATTCGCCCTCCCCGGAGGACGCTACGGCGAACAGGGCTCGGGCCTCCTCCGGCGTGAAGTCGGTGGGAAGGCCTCGGCCGGAGAGGTCGGCGTGATAGTCGGCGATGGCGTCGGCTAATTCACGGCTGACTCTCCGGAACTCGCCGGGGTCGATATCGCCCGGCCACTTCTGCTGTTGCTGCGCGACCAACGCCTGCTCCTTTCTTCTGTCCTGAATGATGGGGCAGACGGCTGCGGGAAGCTATGGGAGTTTCGTCCCGGTTTGCGTATACTGCGGGGCCTGGGGCCGGGACATTAGTCCCGGTCCGGCGGGGGAAGCGGCGGCGAATGTTGAAGAGGGCCACCCAGCGAATCAGGTACGTCCGCACGGGGGACGGAGTCCAGCTCGCCTGGGCCGAGGCGGGCACGGGGCCCGTGCTGGTCAAGGCCGCGAACTGGCTGACCCACCTCGAGTACGAACTGGAGAGCCCGGTCTGGCGGCACTGGATCCGCTTCTTCGCCGAGTACTTCCGCTTCGTGCGTTACGACGAGCGCGGCTGCGGGATGACCGACTGGAACGTAGGCGATCTCTCCTTCGAGCGCTGGGTGGGAGACCTGGAATCGGTGGTCGCGGCGGCCGACCCGCGTGAGCCGTTCACACTGCTCGGCATCTCGCAGGGGGCGGCGACCTGCGTGGCCTACGCCGCTAGGCACCCGGAGCGCGTCTCGCACTTAGTTCTCTACGGCGGTTACGCGCGGGGCATATTTCGCCGCGGCGACCCCGAGAGGGAGCGGGTGTACCGGGCGATCATCGACCTCGTTCGTCTCGGGTGGGGCAAGGACAACCCGGCCTTCCGCCAGGTGTTCACCTCGCGGTTCATCCCGGGCGCGTCCGACGAACAGTTGGACTGGTGGAACGAGCTCTGCCGGAAGACGACGACGCCGGACATCGCCGCCCGACTCTTCGAGGCGAGGGGCGCGGTCGATGTCACCCAATTACTCGGGGAGGTACGAGCGCCGACGCTTGTGCTGCAATCGCGCGAGGACGACATCACGCCTATCTCCGAGGGGCACACCCTCGCCGCCGGAATCCCCGGTCTGCGACGAGGTGCTGGAGTTCACGGGGCTCAGGGGCCCGGCCCGGGGCGAGGACCCCGCCTTCGCCTCGCTCTCGCCGCGCGAGCGGGAGGTGCTGGCGTTAATGGCGGAGGGCCTCGGCAACGCGCAGATCGCTGGGCACCTCTCGATCAGCGAGAAGACGGTCCGCAACCACGTCTCCAACCTCTTCGACAAGCTCGGCGTGTGGACGCGCGCCCAGGCGATCGTCTTCGCCATCGAGCGCGGCTTCCGGGGGTGAGGGCCGTCCCGGACGGTCAAGCCTCACGGGCCTCGGTACGTAACGCCGCCGTGAGAGAGTGGTCGTGCCGCCCGCGAACCGCCTTCGCACTCGAGCCCGGCAGGTGCGGTCGAGCGAGCGGTAGCCGACCGCCTCCGCCACGTGCCGCGGGCGAATCTCTTCACCCCTTTCTAAATCGGCGATGGTGCGGCCGACTTTCAGGATGCGGTCGTAGGCGCGCGCCGACAACCCGCGACGCGCCATTGCCTGCTCCAGCATCCGCCCGCCCTCCGCGTCAAGCCGGCAACACTTGCGGATCAGCCGCGGCGACATCTCTGCGCGAAAGATTCAAGATGCGGCGTCAGAGCTTGGGCCTCTCTCAGACCGGGATGGCTAAGGGGCTAGGAGTTTACGAGGGGGCGTTGAGGCGACTGGAGGGCTGACGGTCGGCGTCGCCTTCAGCACATTGATCGCTACGGGTGACGCCGCTTCAGCGTAGAGCGTCCGTGCCGGCCAGTATGAAAGTAACTGACAGGGTCTGGTCGCTGCCCGCGTTCAGGACTGTGCCCGCCGGCGGCGCCTACGTCCGAGCCGTGCGTGTTCCAACCGCCATGATTTCCCTACTCAACACGACGCCCTCTATTGGAAGAGTTGTATTGGCCTCCCGCTCGGCACGCTGCTCGGAATCAACTGCCGCAGGTTCTCCGGCTTCGCGCGCGGATCGAGCAAACCGTTTCTCACGAACTCGACGAGCTGTTTGAACTCTTCCGGCGTGAGCGGGGTCGGTTTAGCGACTAACGGATCGAGGCGCTCTAGTACCGGCTCAATCGGACCCGTCGGCCCTTGCAGATCGCCGTCAACACCGGCCTTAACCGAGTTGTACGTGCGCGCCGACTTCGAGACGTTCAGGTGGTGCCGGATGGCGTCCTCGAGCCGTGTGAAAGCGCCGTTGTGGAAAAACGCCGGCTGTAGCGCCACATTCCGAATCGGGGAAGTTCGGAACATGTAGCGGTCATTCGCATCTCCAGTAACTTGCTCTAACCCGAAATCCTCGTTGGCGCCCGGCCCGTCAAACGTGACGTTCCCGAATGCGGGGGCGATCTGCGGGACGCCGAGAACGTGCTGTTTGAAGTCACTGAACATCTCGTTAGACTGCCCGGAAACGGCGTGACAGGCCACGCAGTTGGCTGTGCCGAAGAAAAGCAGTGCGCCCTTCTTCTGATCCTCCGTTAACGCGTCTCTCTCGCCGCGCGCGAACCGGTCAATCGGCGCATCGGCAAAGACCAGCGTGAACTCGAACTCGGCAATCGCCTTCGCGAACATGTCGTAGGTGACGGGCCCGCCCGCCCTCACTTCGGGGAAAATCTTCCCGAAAAGTTTGCGGTACGCCGGCACCTCGTTGATCCGTCTGATCACTTCGGCGCGGATGTCGAAACTGTCGCCGGGAAAGACGAAGCCTGCCGCCTCCACCCTCTCCGTCGGCGGGATGAAGGCTTGCGCGACCAGCAGGTGCGGCTTGTCGGAGAGCGTCAGACCCTCGGGGGGCGGAAACTTGAAGCCGTCGCCGTTGTCGAAAGGGTCGTTGGAAAGTGAGGCGAAGCGCGAGTTCCACATCAACGTGGGGTAGAAGACGGCGTTGGCCGCCATCGGCGTGCGCCGCTGGTTGCGCGGGCCGGCACGGTTCGGCCCCACGATGAAATTGTTGTTAATACCGATGGCGATAGATTGCGTATCGCCGAAGCCAGCCGTCGCCGCGTGACAACCCGCACAGGAGTTGTCATCGTTGAGGCCGACGATGGTGTCGTGAAACAGGTTTCGCCCGAGGTCGGCGAGTTTGGGGTCAACCTTACGGCCCAGCCGCTGCTCCAGCGTGGACTCGATCCGGCCCGTAAAGCCGAGCCGCTCGAGCATGGCGGCTAGCTGCAGGTCGAGGGGGCGATCATCGCTCCCGGCAGAACTCTTCGGCGTTGCTAACAATAAACTGCCGGCCGCCAGCGTGGCGAGTAGAACCGTTACTTTGAGCCGTTGGACACTCATGAAAGATCCTCCTTCTTGGGGAAGAGCACGCGCCGGGGAGCGTGCCGAGAAAAGCGATGCCAGAGGTCTGCACAGGAGCGTGGCCGTGCGGAGAGAGAGGGTGCCGGGCGCCTAAATGCAAAATCCTCGGCAGATCGGCATTCGGCGACCGGCCCCGCTCTCCATACTTCGCCGTTGCCGATCTGTGCGGCGAACAGGACGCTGCGGCTGGCGGCGGCGGTGATCCGTTGGGCCGGTGGGCTGACCCGTCAGTGTCGCGAGCCTCCGACACTCTAATTGCCTAAGGCACGCGCAGGTTGGTGGCTGCGAAGATGCCGTCCGAGTTGTTCAGCCAGAGCCAAGCGTTCAACTCCCACAGGCCGAGCCCTTCCGAGTCCTCCCGCCACACGTCGGCGTCGCCGGTGAAGCCTGCGGGGGCGTCGGGCGTGCAAGGTAAAGGCTCGACGTACTCCACCCCCACCAGCCGCAGACGGTTCTCGTGCGGGACGGGGGCGTAGATGAGCACCTCCGGACGCTCGGGGTCGAAGTTACAGTCGAGCAGCGAAAAGTTCACGTAGTGGAACCCTTCCCCCGACCCGTAGACATTGATGTTGACGTAGCCGTCGGCTTCGGCTTGCGCGACGTCGTGGTACTTGGCGGTCGCGGCGCGGGCGCGTGCCAGTTCTTGGTTCGTGGCAGCCGACAGGTTGTCGCTCGGCGCGCTTGCTGAGGCGGAGCTGCTATGAGCGATCATCGGCGCACTGCCGACAAGCAGGGCGCAGGCTGCGACGAGAGATAGGCGAAAACTTTTCATGGTTTACCTCCTGTTGAATTCGTCCCGAAAGGGCGGGATGAATGGTTGATGGACAATAGTCTGCCGAGCGAGGGCAAGATCGACAGACCTGCTAAACTACGGTGAGTCACATCCCGGGAGGCGCGCCTCGGGCGAGGACGCGGACACCGCAGCCACAACAAACGCTTCACCACTCCGATTCTTAAAACTGAATCGAGCACAGGCGCCGCACGGTCGAGCCGGATCGCGGGCCGCCGGGCCGGGACGGTCACCAATGCCAGACCTGTTGGTGTCGGTCGAAGAGGGCCGCGATCTCGCCCCGGCTGATCAGCTCGACCCCGCCGACGCAGGCGTCGGCGTCAATCCCCCGCTGCTCCAAATCCTCCCGGACGGCGAAGACCCGCACCCCCTTCTCCAGCAGCTTCGCGATGTCGTCGGGCGGGCGCGCGGGGTGTTTGACGCCCGCGCCGCCGATCTCCAGCGCGGGGCATTCTTGCGGCGCGAGGTAGTTGACCGCACCGGCGCGCAGCAGCACTGAGAGGTCTGCGCCGGCGTTACGGAGCGCGCGGCTGAGCCAGAGGATCGTGTCGTCCTGCTCTTCGAGCGTCGCGCGGTAAGCCGTTTCCACTATGTTCAGGATGTTCATCGCTCGACTCCTTTCTCCGAAGCCTACTTGGTAGGGATGACTAGAGTGTTCGTGGCTCCTTCGGCCATCTTGAAGAAGTCGGCGGGGCTCCCGCGCCTGACGCCTTCGACCGCGTTCGCCGCGCCGCGCTCGTCCACGCAGAGGCCGCAGTTGACCCACGTCAGGCGGTCGCCGCCCAGCGCAAGGAGCGCGCTCACGAACTTGCTCGTCGTCGGGTGGTCTTCCTCCTCGACCGTCGTGCCCTTGACTGGGTTCGCGTGCGGGGACTGATCCTTCAGGGGCAGGCAGACCGCCCCCTCGTAAGCGAAGACGTTGACGCGGAACCCTCGGCGCAGGGCCGCGGCGATGATTCGGAACGCCGTCGTCGAATTGGCGGACTCGTAGGGCGGGTCCATCAGCGCGATGGTCAGATTCTTTTCGCTCATCGTTTCCTCCTCTCTCAGTGCCAGACGGCCTTCGTCTCTTCACGCGCGAGCATCTCGACCAAGGTCTCGACGCCCGACTGCGTGACGCCGACGCGCAGATCGTCGCCCGCGATCCCGCGCTCGCTGAGCGAGAAGTCGTCGGCGAGGACGCGGACTCCCGCCTGCGCGAGGCGCGAAAGATACGGGTCGCGCGCCCCGCGGCGCGCGGCGAGCACGCCGTTTTGCACGAGGAAGACCGTCACCTCGTTGTCGCGCTCCTTCAAAGCCGCCGCCGTCTCGGCGACGAACTCCGTGTCGCGCGACTCGAACGGGTCGCGCGTCTCGATGAAAAGGTAGCTGGTCATTGTTCTCACTCCTTCTGGTTTATGCGGCCTCTCCTCCGGTCGCTACTTTCGGGACGGCGCGGCTCGCCCGTCCGCCGCCTCGCGCGACTCGCGTCCTTCCCCCTGCTCGCGCCGCGCGGCCCGGCAGGCGGCGACGATCCAGTCCTGCGCGTCCCGCAGGCTCTCGACTCTCATGCGCTCGCCCGTCTGGATGTGCTCGACGGAGAAGACCGACCGCTCATCCTGCGGCGGTTCGCGCACGAGCCAACAGCGTATGAGAAACGAGCCATATCTCTTCATGACCTTCCTCCGCCCGACACGAGGCAGTCCCCTCACGCGTCATCTCTTCGGC
>JAIVGV010000424.1 GCA_020201365.1 Acidobacteriota bacterium | reverse complement strand
TTCTTCGACGGAGAGGTCGGTCGTGTCTATGACGACGGCGTCGGGGGCTGCGCGGAGCGGCGAGTCGGCGCGCGTGGAGTCGCGCGTGTCGCGCGTGTTGATGTCGGCGAGGGTCTCCTCGTAAGTAAGGTCGGGCGACTTGGCGTGATCCTGCTCATAGCGTCGGTGCGCGCGCGCTTCCGGTCGGGCGGTGAGGAAGAATTTCACGTCCGCGTTCGGGAAAACGACCGTGCCGATGTCGCGCCCGTCGAGAACTATCCCAGCGCCTGAGGCGCCCATCTCGCGCTGGCGGCGCACCATCTCGCGGCGCACGGCGGGGACGGTCGAGATGACGGAGGCGAGGCGGCTGATCTGCTCCGAGCGAATCTCCGGCGTCACGTCGCGCCCGTCGAGCTTGACCTGAAGGTGATCGGGATCGCCGACGAGTTCGACGCGCGCGCGGTGCGCGACCTGCGCGACCAGCTCCGCGTCCTGCGCCTTCACGTTCGCCTCGACGCAGCCGAGCGCGACGGCGCGGTACATCGCCCCCGTGTCCGCGTAGAGCAAGCCCAGCTCGCGCGCGAGCATCCGCCCGAGCGTGGACTTGCCCGCGCCCGAAGGTCCGTCAATGGCGATGATGAGCGGTCGCGTCATCGTTAACTATTAACGAGCTGTGAGAACTTCTTGTATGGCGACGAGCGCAGTCTCAATGTCGGCGCGCGAAACGTCGTAGTGCGTGACCATGCGAATGGACGTGCCCGCGCCTGCGGCGAGAACATTATGCTCGGCGAGGCGCGCGGAGACTGCGGCGGCGTCGAGCCCCGCGGCGGCGACGTCGAAGATGACGATGTTAGTGACGACGCGCTCCGGGTCAATCTTTACGCCGGGAATCTCGGCGAGACCTTCTGCAAGGCGGCGCGCGTTGGCGTGATCTTCGTGCAGCTTCGGCGGCGTCTCTTCGAGCGCGACGAGTCCGGCGGCGGCGAGGACGCCGACCTGTCGCATCCCGCCGCCGAGGAGTTTGCGCCACGCGCGCGCTTCGTCAATAAACGCGCGCGTGCCGAGGAGCATCGAGCCGACGGGCGCGCCCAAGCCCTTCGAGAGGCAGAACATCACGGAGTCGGCTGGGCGTGCGAGGGCGGCGACTGTTTCATTGAGTGCGGTCGCGGCGTTGAAGATGCGCGCGCCGTCGAGGTGTACGGGCAGACCCGCGGCGTGCGCGCGCTCGCAGACATCTTCCGTCCGCCCGCGCGTGTAGAGCGTGCCGCCAGCGAGGTTGTGCGAGTTCTCGATGGCGACGAGGGCGGTCGGCGCGAGGTAGTAAGCCGTGTGGACGCGCAAGCCCGCGCTGATGTCGTCCCAGGTGAGGACGCCCGTGCCGTCGGAGCTTTTGACGGGGCGCGCGATGGTGCCGGAGACGGCCGCCATCGCCGCCATCTCGTAGTTGAAGATGTGCCCGCGCTCCTCGATGACGACCTCGGAGCCGGGGCGCGTGTGGAGCTTGACGGCGATCTGGTTGCCCATCGAGCCGGTCGGCACGAAGAGCGCGGCTTCCTTCCCGAAGATTTCGGCGGCGCGCTCCTGCAGGCGGTTCACGGTCGGGTCTTCGCCGTAAACGTCGTCGCCCACTTCCGCCTCCGCCATCGCGCGGCGCATCGCGGGCGTCGGCTTCGTCACTGTGTCGCTGCGCAGATCAATCATTGCCGCGATAGTCACTCCGCTTTCAAGTTTTTCCTATGCTTTATAACCAGTTCCCACATGAGCAGACCGAATAGACATCCGCACGCGAACCAGATCGCAGGGGTAATGATTACCAACCAGAACCAGTGGAAATAAACGCGCGCGGTCGGAGGCGACAAAGGAACGTATTGTTCATGGTTCCTGATCAACTCGACTCCGGCGTTGATCAGGGTAGCCAGCCCGCCGAACATCACGCCGCCTTCCCACAGAACAAAATGCTTCCTCGTCTGCGAATCTCGACTTCCCTTTGCCTGAGCCTTCGCGTCCATGATGCGCTCCTTCTTCGGCATTGGCTCCAAGAATATTTCTGTGCACAGCTTCGCAAGTCAGACGAACGCCGCGAAGACTTCGTTCGAGAGTAGCGCGCCTGAGCGAGTGAGCCGCAAGCGCTCGTCGTCAATCTCGATCAAGCCCGCGTCTTGGAAGCGTGCGAGGTCGTCGGCGTGCGTGGCGCGAACGTCGTCGCCGAACTCGGCGCGGTGCTCGCGAAGGTTGACGCCGCGCATGAGGCGCAAGCCGAGGAAGAGCGATTCGGCTTGGCGGTCGCGTGCGGTTAAGCTCGTCGTCTCGACGACGGCTGAGCCGGTGCGCTCGACCGCCTCGCAGTAGCGTTGCGTGTCGCGCTCGTTCGACCAGCGCGCGGCGCGTCCGTCGTAGGAGTGCGCGGAGTTGCCGAAGCCGTAGTAGGGCGCGGCAGTCCAGTATTTCAGGTTGTGGCGCGACTCTCGACCGGCGAGGCAGAAGTTTGAAATCTCGTAGTGCTCGTAGCCCGCCTCGGACGCGCGTTCGCACATCAGCCCGTACATCGCTGCCGCCGTGTCCGCGTCGGGCTCGCGCCAGACGCCGCGCGTGATCTGATCTGCGAGCGGCGTGCCCTGGTGGACTTCGAGGAGGTAGAGCGAGAGGTGTTCGGGTCGCAGCGCGAGGGCTTCGTCCATGTTGCGCGACCACTGCTCGACTGTTTGTTCGGGGAGCCCGGCGATGAGATCGAAGCTGACGTTTGCGAAGCCCGCGGCGCGCAAGGTCTCTAGCGTGCGGCGCGCGTCGTCCGCCGTGTGGGTGCGACCGAGGCGGCGCAAGTGTTCGTCGTCGAAGGTCTGGAGACCGAAGCTCGCGCGGTTGATGCCGAGGGCGCGGAAGGCGGCGGCGGCTTCGGGCGTGACCGTGCCGGGGTTCATCTCCATCGTGACTTCGGCGTCCCGTGAGACGTCGAAGCACGCGCGCACGGCTTCGAGGATGAGCGACGCCTGTTCGGGCGTGAGCAGGCTGGGAGTGCCGCCGCCGAAGTAGATGGTGTCAACGTCGCGCGTCGTGGAGTCGTCGCGCGCGCGCGTCGCGGCGAAGGTCTCGATCTCGCGCGTGAGCGCGCTGACGTAGCGCGCGGCGAGCGCGGCGTCGTAGTGCCCCGTGGCGAAGTCGCAGTAGGAGCAGCGTGAGCGGCAGAAGGGGGTGTGTAGGTAGACGCCTGCGCGTGTCATGGAAGACGGAAGTATAGCACGCACCTCGTCGCGTCCGTCGCGCGCGTCGCACGTCGCACGCGTCGTTCGTCGTGGCGTGTGCAACAGTGATTGTCGTGTACGCTTTTTAAATTGGCGGTGTACGACTTTTGTCTGTCAGATTTGTGCGAAAGCGGACGGCGGGCGGGTCGGACGAGCTATAACTCTTCGCAATCGCGCGATAAATTTTTCTCACGGCGCGCGGCACGTCGGTTGTTAATAGCTGAGTTTTCTTACGCGGTCTCGCCGCCACTTACGTCCGTCGCAGCGGACGGGACGGGCGGCGCGTCCGCCGAGTCAACGCAACCCCTCGAACATTAAGTAGGAGGACATTGCGATGTTGTTTGAAGGTACTGGCGGAGGTTCAACCGGCGGTGGTGGTTCGACCGGCGGCGGCGGCGGAACTAGCGGCGGCTCGGGCGGCTCGTCCGGCGGCGGCGGCTCCACGGGCGGTGGCGGCGGCACTGGCGGCGGTGGCGGTCAGGGCGGCGGCGGCAGCCAAGGTGGAGGCGGCAGCCAAGGTGGAGGCGGCGGCGCGGGCGGCGGCGGCTCGACTGGTGGTTCGTCGGGTGGTGGCGGCACGTCCGGCGGCGGCGGCGGCGGCGGCATGGGCGGCGGCAGCGGCTCGGGCGGCAGCTCCGGCGGCGGCGGGGGCAGCAGCTCGGGTGGCGGCGGCGGTCAGGGCGGACGCTAGTCGCGCCACGCGTTAACGCTGAAAGAATGCTCGGCGCGAAATTTTCCTCGCCCTAGAGCAATCGAGCGCACGGAGTTCAACTCAAGAACTCCGTGCGCTTTCGTTTTAACGATGAAGTAGAAACGCGGAACGATGAAGTGAAGACGGCTCGTCTTACTTCATCATTCCGCATTCATCATTCCGCATTCATCGTTTTCACTTCTTCGTCTCGCCGATCCTTCTCAGACTTCCCGTCCCGCTGATCTGCCCGCGGTTGGCGGCGCGCGCGACGCGCTCGGCTTCGGCGAAGGCGCGCAGGAAATTCTCGCCGAGGATTTTGCGCACGTCCTGTTCGCTGTAGCCGCGCTTCAAGAGCTCGTAGGTGATGTTCGGGAGCTTCGATATCTCGTCCATGTCGGCGGGCAGCTCGTTGCTCGTGCCGTCGAAGTCCGAGCCGATGCCGACGTGATCTATGCCGGCGACCTTGACGACGTGCTCGAAGTGATCAATCAAAACCGAGAGCGGGACGGCGGGCAGCGGGTTCGCGTCGTTCAGCTTTTGCAGCTCCGCTTCGAGCCGCTTGGGATCGTCCTTGAACTGCGCCTGGAGCGCGTCGCGCTGCGGCTTCAAACGCGCGTCGCGCGCCTGCGAGGCGCGGTAGTAGTCCATGCTGAGGAACGCCGGGTAGAAGTTGACCATGATGACGCCGCCGTTCTTGGCGATGCGCCGGAGCAGATCGTCCGTGATGTTGCGCGGGCGGTCGGCGAGCGCGCGCGCCGAAGAGTGCGACGCGATGACGGGCGCGGTCGAGACGTCCAGCGCGTCCGACATGGTCTTGTCGGAGACGTGCGAGACGTCAACGAGCATGCCGAGCCGGTTCATCTCGCGCACCACGTCCTTGCCGAAGTCCGACAGACCGTTGTGCTTCGGCGCGTCGCAGCAGGAGTCAGCCCAGTTGTTCGTGTTGTTG
>JAIVGV010000423.1 GCA_020201365.1 Acidobacteriota bacterium | reverse complement strand
GTGAACCTCGTGCGGCGGTTCGGGGAGTTCGTCGCGGTTGATCACGTGAGCTTGAAAGTTGATCGCGGGCAGTTCTTCGGCTTCCTGGGTCCGAACGGGGCGGGCAAGTCCACGACGATCAAGGTGCTGACGGGACTCCTCGCGCCGACCGCGGGCGAGGCGCGCGTGCTCGGCTTCGACGTGGCGCGCGAGCCTCTGGAGGTGAAGCGCAGGATCGGCGTCGTGCCCGAAGATTTGAACCTGTTCGAGCGTCTGACGGGCGCGGAGATGCTGACGTTCACGGGGCGGATGTACGGGCTGGCGCGAGAGGAGACGGCGGAGAGGGCGCGCGAGCTGTTGGAGCTGATGGAGCTGGACGAAGACCCGAAGCGGCTCGTGGTCGAATACTCGCACGGGATGAAGAAGAAGCTCTCGCTCGCGTGCGCGCTGATTCACAAGCCGGAGGTGCTGTTCTTAGACGAGCCGTTCGAGGGCGTGGACGCGGTCGCGTCGCGGACGCTGAAAGACCTGTTGCAGAAGTTGACGGGGCGGGGCTTGACGGTCTTCCTCACGTCGCACGTCCTGGAGATCGTCGAGCGGCTCTGCACGCACATCGCGATCATCGCCGAGGGAAAGATTGTGACGGCGGGAGCGCTCGAAGCGCTGCGGCGCGCGGTCGCGCAGCAGGGAGAGGGCGCGCGACCGCTCTCGCTCGAAGACTACTTCATACGCGTCGTCGGCGGCGCGCACGCGGCGGACGCGGACGCGCTGTCGTGGCTGGTCTGAGAAAAAGTCAGAAGTCGGGACGCGGAACGACGAAGTGAAGGCATCTCGCCTTCACTTCGTCGTTCCGCGTCCCGACTTCTGAGTTATTGTTTGACGCTGCTGGGGAGCGTCTTGGGGTACTCCTGGAGGAAGCCGCCTCCGGTCTTGGGGGCGCTGGGGCTGCCCGTCGCGGGCGGCGGGGGCGGCGTCGCCGTCGCCGCCTCGACGTTGATGTAGATGCGGTACGTGCCGTCCGTCTGGACGCCGAGGCGGAACTCCACGTCAACGCTCGCGCCGGGGGCGAGCGGCGTGCCGAGGGTGATCGAGCCGACGCGCAGGCTCGAGTTGACGCCGCCGCCGTTGGGCTGCGAGGGCGGCGTCTGTTCGAGCACGAGCGCCTTGAGCGGGACGCTCGTGCCCGTCGTGGTCGTCACCGACACGTTCGACGAAGAGAGCGCGCGCAGGTCAGCCTCGCCGGGCTGGCGGCTGCCGAGCGTCGTCAGATCGACGACGCGGAAGCGCAGGGCGGTGACGGGCGTCGAGGTGCGGTTCGTCCAGCGGCGGCGGATCGAGAGCGTGCCCGCCGCGCCGCCCGCGACCGGGGTGGTGACGCGCACGCGCGCGCAGGCGCTCGCCGGATCGGTGCCCGTGCCGACGCAGCCCGGATCGATGTAGGTGCCTTTGATCTGCGAGTTGCGCGTCACGGGCGAGTAGAGGTTTTCGGGCGCCGGGGCGCCGCTGACGGGCAGCGCGCCGGTCGGCGCGGCGAGGTTGCTCGTCGAGACGAGCACGAAGTCCGAGGCGTTGTCGCCGGTGTCCTGCGGCACGCCGGAGTTCAACTTGCGGACGAAGGCGTGGTCGGCGCTGTAAGCCCCGACGGGCGCGAGCCCCGCGCCCTCGCGGTAGAGCGCGCCCACGGGCGTCGTCGGGTTGTTGAAGCCGACGGCGTCGAGCCGCGTCGAGGTGTTGAGGTTCGCCGCGTTGGCGGTCGAGAAGATGGCGACGCCGTCGTCGTCCGGCACGTCGTCGGAGAGGAAGTCGTCGCCGGGCGCGTAGAGGAACATCGAGGTGTAGCCGGTGCCGGCGAGGAGGAGGTGCGCGCGCGCGGGGATGACCGTGCCGCGCGGCAGGATGTAGCTGGCGAGCCCCTGCGTCACAGTGCTCGCGTCAGCCGCCTGCAGCAGCCAGCCCGAAGTGCCGTCGGTCGTGTTGACGACGATGGCCGAGTTCGTGTTGTTGTAAAGCTCGACGTACTCGTCGGTGAGGTACTGCGGGCCGCGGAAGCGCACCTCGGAGATGAGGAGATCGCCCGCCTGCGGCGCGGGCGTGCGCACGAAGTTGACGAGTTGGCTCCCCGTGAAGGGGACGAACGAGCCGGAGCCGAAGACGCGCGCGCCGGGGTAGAAGTTCGAGCCGAGTTGCGACGCCGTGACCGTGTAGCTGCCGCCCGTCGTCAGGTTGACGAACGAGTAGCGTCCGGTTGAGTCGGTCGTGGTTTGCGCCGAGGAGGTGCCGGAGAGCGAGACCGTCACGCCGGAGAGCGGGTTGCCGTCGGTGTCGGTGACGGAGCCCGCGAGGTAGCGCCCGACCGTGTCGGTGCCGGTGAAGGCGAGCTGAAGCCCGTTGCGCAAGCCGCCCGCCGCCACGCCGCACTCGGAGCTGAACGCGACGTAGTCCGCCCCCGTGCCCTTCTGCGCGCCGACGTTCGGACGGTGGATGCCGCCGCCCGGCGCGGACGTGCCGTTGCCGCCGACGTTGCCGTACACGATGTCGAAGCGCTGCTGACCCTCGTAGAGCCTGATCTCGAAGTTGAGCGAGCCGGGCGGCTCGAAGCCGTAGGAGGCGCGCCACTCGATGTTGAAGACGCGGCTGCCGGGCTCGCCCGTCGTCGAGGTGAAGATGCCCTCGCCGCCCCCGTGCGTCTCCAGATCAGTCCAGTGCGCGAGGATGGCGTTGTTGAACTGCGAGAGCGGCAGGCAGATCTGGAACTGACCGTAGTCGTTGCTCCCGCTCGAAAACTGGAGCACGCCGTTCGAGGAGACGTTGGCGGCGGTGAACGTCTGCCCGTAGAACGTGTAGGCGAAGGGGAGCGCGACCGTGCCGACGCAGTCGTCGCAGTTGTCCGTGCCCGCGACGAGCGTCTGTCCGGGCGTGACGCCCGCGCCGAGCGACTGCGTGATCTGGTACGTCGCCTGCGCCGACGCGGAAGCGGCGCACGCGGCGAGTGTGACCGCGGCGAAGGCGGCGGCGAAAAGGGGGCGAACGCGGCTGCGCATCAGTGGTTTACTCCGAGACGAGAGCGCTTGTGCTGGGAAAGGTGTCCGAGGAGTTGCCGGTCGAACTACCGGACGGTCTCCGACGCGATTCGAGATAGGGACAGCCCCGCACGACGAGACGCGGGACTGTGGCGGAAAAAGCTAACACACGGGGAAAGGCAGTGACAAGCGGCGGGAAGAAAGTCTGGAGTCTGGAGTCGGCAGACAGAAGCCTTTGACTCCGGACTCCAGACTCGCGACTCCAGACTACTTTTAAGGGACTTCCACCGTCAGCTCGCGGGCGAAGACGAAGTTCGGGCGCTTGCGCCCCTTCATGTACTTGGCGGCGGTCTGCGAGAGCGCGGTGATGAGGATGGGGAGCGCGATGGTCGCGTCGCAGTTGACGTAGGCGGAGGTCGCGCCGCGCGCGAGCCTGCCGTAGATCAGAGTTTCGTCCGTGACGGTGCCGGAGGTGCGCCCGCCGGGGTGCGGCGCGTCCGTCGAGATTTGGATGGCGTACTTGTGACCGCGCGCGGGAGTCTTGACGATGTTCGTCGCCGACTCGGTCTGGTGCAGGAAGCTGCGCGAAGTCCCGCCGCCGAGGTTGATCACGCCGGAGACGCGCGCGCGGGCGGAGACCTGCGTGAGATCGAGCACGTCCTGGATGAGATCGAAGTGAAAATTGTTCTTCTTCTCGAAGCGCGCGGTGGCGATGCCGAGCGCGATGGAGCTGTCGGCGATGGTCGGGCAGAAGACGGGCACGCGCGCCTTGTACGCGCTGGTTAACACGCCGTCGTCGGTCGCGATCTCGGCGAGCTCCCGACCGAGCAGGTGCAAGAATTCGCGCGTCGAGTAGGGGCGCGTCTGATCGAGCTGGTTGACGAAGCCGCCGACCCACTCCTCGGCTTCGCGGTACTCTTCCTCGCTGGCGAGCACGTCGAGCATCCGCGCGATCTGCGAAGCCTCGAGCTCGGCGTCGGTCATGAACGGGTGCGACTGGTAGTGGTTGCGCCCCAAAGTCTCGTGCAGATCGTGGAAGAGCATCGCGCCGGAGCAGATGAGCACGTCCACGAAGCGGTTTTTGATGACGTAGGCGAGCAGCCGACGCATCCCGGCCGGGATCAGCGCACCCGAAGCGGCGACGAAGATCGTCGTGTTGTCGCCGAGCATGTCGAGCCAGATGCGGTGCGCCTCGGCGAGCTGGCGCGCGCCGAAGCCCGTGCCCTCCATCTTCTCCAGGAGTCCCGCGACCGAGCGATCGCGATCAACTTGGACGGGGCGCGTCGGCGTCGTCAGGTACTTCGTCGGCTTAGGTTTGCGTTGGGTGACCATTGTTTTAGGAGTACTGAGTACCGAGTACTGAGTACTGAGTGAAAGACAGTTTGTCGCGGCGTTCGCCTCTGTTTTTGTTCTTGACTCAGTACTCAGTACTCGGTACTCAGTACTATCTCCTCTTGCCGTTCACTGATAGATACGTGTATGCGGTGATGCGCGCCTCGTAGTAGTCAACGAGCTGCGCGCCTTCGGCTTGCGTCAGGTCGCCGCGCTTGACGCGCTGGGCGACCTGGCGGCGGAAGCCCTCGTGGAGCATCCCGCGGTCGTAGCGCGCGGTGTGCGCCGCCTCGCCGACGGTCATGCCGCGGATCACCTTCTTGATCAGGTAGCCGTCCTCGTCTATGTGAATCTGCGCCTCGTGGGGCGTGCCGAAGAGGTTGTGGTTGTTGCCCATCACCTCCTGGTACGCGCCGACGAGCATGAAGGCGACGTAGTACGGCTCGCCCGCGACGAGCGGGTGAAGCTCTAAAACATTTTTCACGTCGTGCAGGTCAACGAACTTGTCCACGACGCCGTCCGAGTCGCA
>JAIVGV010000150.1 GCA_020201365.1 Acidobacteriota bacterium | reverse complement strand
GCTCACGCTATCAATCGTCGGGAAGACCTTGTTCGACGCCGACGTGGAGTCCGACGCCGAGGAGCTCGGCTCGGCGCTCACGGAGATCATGGAGCTGTTCAACATGCTCATGCTCCCGTACTCGGAGTATCTCGAAAAGCTCCCGCTCCCGCAGACGCGCCGCTTCGAGCGCGCGCGCTCGAAGCTCGACGCGATTATTTATCGCATCATCGAGGAACGACGCCGGGGCGAGCGCGACGCGGGCGACCTGCTCTCGATGCTCCTGCGCGCCCGCGACGAGGAGACGGACGGCGCGGGGATGACCGACCGCCAAATCCGCGACGAGGTGATGACGCTCATCCTCGCCGGTCACGAGACGACAGCCAACGCGCTCTCCTGGACTTGGTACCTCCTCGCGCAGCACGCGGAAGTCGCCCCCAAGCTCCACGGCGAGTTAGACGAAGTGCTCGATCAAGGTCGCCGCCTGCCCACGGTCGAAGACTTGCCGCGGCTGCGCTACACGGAGATGGTCGTCTCCGAGTCCATGCGCCTCTACCCGCCCGCGTGGGTCGTCGGGCGGCTCGCCGTCAAAGACTTCGACGCGCGCGGCTACACGATCAAGGCGGGCTCGCTCGTGCTGCTCAGCCAGTACGTCATGCACCGCGACGCGCGCTACTTTCCAGAGCCGGAACGCTTCGAGCCGGAACGCTGGACGGCGGAGGCGCGCGAGTCGCGCCCCGCGTTCAGCTACTTCCCGTTCGGCGGCGGCGCGCGCCGCTGCATCGGCGAGGGCTTCGCGTGGATGGAGGGCGTGCTGCTCGTCGCCACCATCGCCTCGCGCTGGCGCATGACGCTCGACCCCGCGCACGCGGTCGAGCCCTACCCGCGCATCACGCTGCGCCCGCGCACGGGGGTGCGCGTCACGCTCGCGCGGCGCGACGCCTGACGCTCGCGCGCCGCGGCTGAAACTTCTCGCCGCCCCGACTGTTTTAAGAAGCATGAGACTCAAGCGAAGCTCGGTCGTCGTGTGCGCGCTCGCCGTCTGCGGCGCGCTCTTCTTCGCCCCAGCCGCTCGCGCGCGCGGGAAAGTCGCGCCGCGCGTCAACGTCCGCCTCGTCGCGGACGAAGCCGAGGCGGTGCTCGCCGTCCTCTCGAGGCGCCGCGCCGCTCAGACGATCACGGACGACGACTGGCGGCGCGTCTTCGCGAGCGAAGGCTACGTGCGGCTCAAGCGGCGCGAGCACTCGATGCAGCGCGAGTTCGAGGACGAAGACTTTAAGCAGTTTGTCCTCTCCGACGATCTCGCCGCGCGTGCGCCGGCGCTCGCCGAGACGCTGGAGCGCTGGCGGCGCGCGGACGTTTCGCGCCCGGCGCAACTCGCGCTCCGCTACCTGCCCGCCGAGGCGCACATCACGGCTAAGATTTACCCCGTCATCAAGCCGCGCGAGAACAGCTTCGTCTTCGAGGTCAAGACTGACCCGGCGATCTTCCTCTACCTCGATCCGAAGGTCAGCCGCGCCAAGTTCGAGAACACGCTCGCGCACGAGCTGCACCACATCGGCTACGGCACGGCTTGCCCGACGCGGCAGACGGAGGAAGAGATCGCGCGGCTGCCGGAGAACGTCCGCACGGTCGTCACCTACCTCGGCGCGTTCGGCGAGGGCTTCGCGATGCTCGCCGCGGCGGGCGGGGCGGACGCGCACCCGCACGCCGTGAGCGACGCACGGGATCGCGCGCGCTGGGACAGGGACGTGGCGAACTTCGGCGCTGATCTCAGGAAGGTCGAAAAGTTCTTCCTCGACATCGTGGCGAAGCGACTCACCGAGGCAGAGATCGACGAGCAGTCTTCCGAGTTCTTCGGCGTGCAGGGCGCCTGGTACACCGTCGGCTGGAAGATGTGCGTCGTCATCGAAAAGACTTTCGGTCGCCGCGCGCTCATCGAGGCGATGTGCGACCAGCGAAGGCTGCCCGCGACCTACAACCGCGCCGCCGCGATCTACTCGCGCAAGCACCACGAACATCTCGCCACGTGGTCGGACGCGCTCGTCGCCGCCGTCAGTCCGACGATGAAGTAGGAACGAGGAACGATGAAGTGAAGGCGGCTTGCCTTCCGTTCATCGCTCGTCGTCCCGACTTCATCGTTCCTCGCCGCCCTGCTCCCGTCGTGGCTTCCCGTTTGCTTGAAGTAGTCGCGCAGGGGTGCGACCTGTCTCGATTAAAGCCAGCGCGAGGTGTGTGGAATGGAGCGTGAAGACCGCGCCGATTTTGTAAGTGGCGCAGAGCCGCGGACATCCGCCGACCCCGACAAGACGCTCGCGTCGCCGTCGTTCGACGAGAACTCGGTACAGCACGCGCGCCCAGCCGTACCGTTACGAAATACCTCGACCGTCACGCGCGCGGCGCGCACGTCGGCGCCGCTCAAGCTCGGCGCGCTCGCCCTCGCCGCAGGCGTCGTCGGCGGTCTCGTCGGCATCTTCGCCATCAGCCTCTACCAGCGCCGCGCCGCGCCGCCCGCCCGAGCCGCCGCGACGGCGAGCGCGCCCGGCGAACAGAGCGCGCCGCGTGCGAACGCGACGAACGAAGGGGCGGGGGCGACGAAGAACGACGCGAGCGCGGCGGCGACGAACGCGCCCGCCGCCGCACAGCCCGCGCAAGCTGAGGGCGCGGCGTCGAACGGCGGCGCGGGCGCGAGTACGGGCGCGAGCACGTCAGCTGCGTCGCCCGCCGGATCGTCAACGTCGCCTCCCGGCGCGGCGCAGTCGTCGCCTGCGGGCGCGGCGTCGTCCGCGCCGGGAAGCGATCAGGCGTCGGGCGGCGACGGGTCGGCGAAGGGCGAGCAGGTGGCTGCGCGCGCGGGCGACGCGCAGGAGCTGCGCGCGGCGCTCGGCGAGTGGATCGCGGCGACGAACGCGCGCGACGTCGAGCGGCAGATGAGGTTCTACGAGCCACAGCTTGCCGCCTACTACCTCGCGCGCCGCGCCTCGCGCGACGCGGTGCGCGCCGAGAAAGAGAACGTCTTCGCCCGCGCCTCTTCGGTGGACGTGCGCGCCGACGACCCGCAGATCAGCGTCAGCGCCGACGGGCAGAGCGCCACGATGCGCTTCCGCAAGCAGTACGCCATCACGGGCGCGGGCGGCGACCGCCGCGGCGCGGTCATCCAGGAGCTGCGCTGGCGTCGCACCCCGCAGGGCTGGAAGATCACGAGCGAGCGCGATCTGAAAGTCGTCAACTAAAAAAACGATGAAGTAGGTACGATGAACGATGAAGTAAGAAGATGACAGATGCCGGATGCTAGTTCTTTTTACCGGCACCTGACATCCAGCATCTCGTTTTCGGTTGATCGTTCATCGTTCCTACTTCATCGTTTCTTCTCCTTTTGCCTTCCCTTTCTCCAAGCTGTTAATCTTCCGACTTCCCCAACACGGCGCGCCGCGCGTAGGTCTGTCTTGCGCCGCCCGCCGAACACGTGAGGTCGCTCGGATGAAGGTGACTGAGGAGTTCGTGGAAAAGATGATCTGCCCGGCGTGCGGCGCGAAGGTGCGCCTCAAAGAGGACAAGAGCGGGATCAAGTGTGAGGGCTGCCGCCGCGTTTATCCGATCGAGGACGAGATCATCGTGATGCTGCCCGAAAAGGCGACCGTCGAGGATGAAGACCCCGCCGCGAGCAACGCTTGACGTGCGCGCCGCGCCGCCCGTCCTTCGCGCGGCGAACACCGGGCGCGAGGGCACCGACGCACCTGAGCCCCGCGCGCTCGCGGCGGCGCGCTGGGACTGGTCGCGCGTCAGCCGCGTGCTCGTCGTGCGCCTGCGCTCGGTCGGCGACACCGTGCTCGCCACGCCTTCGCTCGTCGCGCTGCGAAGATTCCTGCCCGAAGCGCGGATCGATCTACTCGTGGAGGACTGGGTCGCGCCGCTCGTCTCGAACCTTGCGGAAGTTGATCGCGTCGTCACGGTCGCGCGCGGGAGCACGGCGGCGCGCCTCGCGGTCGCGCGCGAGCTTCGCGCCGCGCGCTACGACGTGGCGTACAACCTGCACGGCGGCACGACCGCCGCGCTGCTCACGCGCGCGACGGGCGCGCGCCGGCGCGTCGGCTACGCGAGCTACCCTCTCGCGCGCCTGCACAGCCACGCCGCGCCGCCGGCGACCGAACTCTGGCGGCAAGAGAAGACCCACTCCGCGGAGCAACAGCTCGCGCTCCTCGGCTGGACGGGCGTCCCCGTCACCGACCGACCGCGCGCGCGCCTCGTCGTTGACTCCGGGGCGGACGCGCGCGTCGCGGGAAGGCTGCGCGCCGCCGGGCTCGACTCCGCGCGCCCCTTCGCGCTCCTGCACCCCGCCGCCGCGTTCGACTCGAAGACTTGGGACGCCGCGAACTTCGCGCGCGTCGCCGAACACCTCGCCGCGCGCGGGATCATGTCGGTCGCCGTCGTCGGCAGGGGCGAGACAGGGATCGCGCGCGCCGTCCAGACACATTCGCGCGCGCCCGTCGTCGCCTTCGACGATCTCACGTTGCCGGAGGTCGTCGCGCTCGCTTCTCGGGCGCGACTCTTCGTCGGCAACGACAGCGGCATCGCGCACATCGCCGCGGCGGCTTCAACGCCCGCGGTCGTCGTCTTCGGCTCGTCGAACGTCGCGCACTGGCGACCGTGGACTGACGCGCCCGCCGAGGTCGTGCGCGAGGAGATGGCATGCGCGCCGTGCCCCGGCTACACCTGCGCCGAGTTCGGCGTCGCCGAGTGCATCCGCCGCGTCCCCGTCTCGCGCGTCGTCGCGGCAATCGAGCGCGTGCTCGCGGCGGGCGAGCGGAGTCCTGTGCGCTGACCGGGGAGCGGCGTCGTGCGCTACAAGTTCCCGCACAGTTTTAGAGACGCGGAGGTGAGTGC
>JAIVGV010000422.1 GCA_020201365.1 Acidobacteriota bacterium | reverse complement strand
CGCAAGCCCACCAACCGCCCCCCAACTGCTCCCTACAGGCGCATGACCCCGCCAACCCTGAACCGACGCGGCTAATATCCTAGGAGCTTGTTTAGAACGGCCTTTCGATAACGTGGTTCATTGAGCTTGTAACTGCTCACTCCAGGGTAGTAAGCGCGTCGTGCGGTCAGTGAAACGGATTACGTAACCTACTCTGAAAATAAATGCGTTGTTTAGAGGTCGGTTTTACAGTCTTTGAATACACAAATCCTGAGACGTATTCACGAGAGAGCAAACACGCCGCGGGAAGTTGAACGAATTAAAGCCGGGAGAGCACAGGCTACATGGAAGAGTCTGCTCTTCGTGCTCACTACCACCGAAGCAGTAGTGACGACAGTTTGTGGTGCCTCTGGTGTGCTCAGGTTCAGACTGCTATACAGGCTCGAAAGCACTATTGATACGCCGACCTTCGTCCCGGCAAAGCGCACTATAGCAACAAATCTTTGGCTGCGATAAGGGTAGCGCCGCACAACACCTTTTTCATGGTTCGTGGTGGCCCACCGGGCCATGGGGGACTGCTATGCATGCTTGCTCGGGATGGAGCGGCAACAGTTGGTGAGTCTTCGAAGGCCCTCCGGGTCAAGCTATTCACCGGACTCAAGGCGGTACCCTGTTACACCGACCTGTTGGACGCCGGCGGCGCGGCAGCATCATACGCGAGCGGGCGAAGATTTTCATCGGCGGTGGAGAAGCGACGATTCATCGCAGCTATTCATCCGCGCCGCGCCCGCTAACAGGATGATAGTCACTCCAACCCCCGGAAGGGCTGAATTTAGAAGGACGGTTGAAGCAGTAGCATCAAAAGGATCATTCTGTCCTATACAAGCTCCTTGCGTTTTGCGAGACGATCGGTTTAGTACGGACTTACAGGTTTGTATTTGCTTGTAGATGCTGGGATGAAAATCGGTGAAAAGAAAAGACCTCTGCCCATATGGCTGAGGGTTAGAGGCGTGAGCTTTCCCAAACGCGAACTCACATTCCGGGTTACAACTTGCGCGCGACACCCCGGTTTGCGTAAGCTCACGCGGTGATGAACGGCACCGGGGTTAAAGGCGTAAGCCTCTTGCGCTCGCTCCTGTGCGCGCTGCTGTGCACGCTCATGCTCCCTCACCACGCCCGCGGCGAGCGCCTACCCGTTAAAGCCTATACCATCGCGGACGGGCTGCCCCACGACTCCGTCCGCTGCGTCGTGCAGGACGCGCGCGGACTTATGTGGTTCTGTACTTCGGCGGGCTTGGCGCGCTTCGACGGCTACGCCTTCAAAGTTTTCACAACCGAGCAGGGCTTGCCGAGCCGTTTCGTCAACGGCATGCTGGCGGCGCGTGACGGGCGCTACTGGCTCGCCACGGGCGACGGCCTCTGCCTCTTCGACCCGCGCGCCCCCGCTCTAGCGTCCGCCGCCAACGCAGCGCTACTACCTGATGTGCAAGCCGGGGCATCGCCGCGGGCGCCGAAGTTCACAGTCTTCCGACCAGCGGGCGTGCAGGGCCAGTGGCTCGTCAACGCGGTCTTCGAAGACCAAGCGGGGACGGTCTGGTGCACCGACGGGAAAGGACTCTACCGGCTCGCCGAGACGAGGGAGGGGCGCGCGCTCGTCGGGGCTGAGGTGGGGCTGGTCAAGGAGAAGGCTGGCGACGAAGAGATTTTCGACGCCGCCGCGGATCGCGCCGGCGCGGTGTGGCTGGCGACGCGCAACGGCCTCTACCGCTACTGGCCCGGCGGGCGCACGGAACGCTTCACCACCGCGCAGGGTCTGCCCGTCAACGACATCGGCGCGCTGTTCTTAGACCGCGCGGGGCGGCTATTAGTCGGCACGACGCGCGGGCTCTGCAGGCTGGTCGCCGCCCCCGACCCGGGCGCACGGGTCGTCGAGCGCGTTTACACGACGCGCGACGGGCTGCCCGACAACTGGGTCAGGGCGATCTTTCGATCCGCGGACGGGACTCTCTGGGTCGTGCCCTCCGGCGGCGCGGCGCTGTCCGAGTTGCGGCCCGGCGATCAGAGCTTTCACACATACACAGCTGAGAACGGGCTGAACGGAGAACTCGGCGCGCTCGGGGAGGACCGCGACGGCAACCTCTGGCTCGGCACTAGCTCCGGCGCGTTGAAGCTCACGCGTCACGGCTTGACCACCTACGGGCGCCCGGACGGCATCGCGCAGCCGCGCATTAATTCGATTGCTGAAGACCGCACGGGAACGCTCTACGTCGTCGGCTTCGACAAGCAAAGGCTGCTCGTGGATCGTTTCGACGGTCGCCACTTCCGCGACTCTTCGCCGCTCATGCCGACAGGGACGGGCTTCAGTTGGGGCTGGAATCAAGTGGTCCTACAGGATCACACGGGCGAGTGGTGGGTCGCCTCGGCGCTGGGCGTCTATCGTTTTCAACGCACGCAGAGCGTGGAGCGACTGGGGGGCCTGCGCCCCAAAGCGAAATACACGACGCGCGAGGGCCTGACCGCCGACGAGGTCT
This sequence comes from Acidobacteriota bacterium, assembly GCA_020201365.1. Classification (GTDB taxonomy): domain Bacteria; phylum Acidobacteriota; class Blastocatellia; order Pyrinomonadales; family Pyrinomonadaceae; genus JAIVGV01. The sequence continues at coordinate 2,358 of JAIVGV010000422.1, read as the reverse complement.
TCCGCCTCTTCGAGGACGCGCGCGGCGACATCTGGATCGGCACGATCACGCTCGGCCAGCAGACGCTCACGCGCTGGGAGCGCGCCACCGAGACCTTCCACCGCTACTCGACAGCCGACGGCATCCCGCCTTCCGCGCCCACCGCCTTCTGCAACGACCGGGCGGGCGCGCTCTGGATCGGCTTTTACGGCGGCGGCTTCGCGCGCTACCGCGACGGGCGCTTCGAGCTGTTCGGCGCCAGCGAGGGCGAAGGGCTGCCGGGCCTCCCCGCTGGTTATGTGTCGGCCATCTATGCGGATCAAGCAGGGCGTCTCTGGGTGGCGGTCAGTTCCGGCGGGTTGCTGCGTGTGGACAACCCCGGTGCCGAGCATCCGCGCTTCACCGCCTACACCAGCGCGCAAGGGTTGAGCACGGACGGAGCCGCGTGCGTCACGGAGGACACCGCCGGGCGCATCTACGTCGGCACGGGGCGCGGCCTCGACCGGCTCGACCCGGAGACGGGCCGCATCAAGCATTACACGACCGCCGACGGGCTGGCGCAGAACTTCGTCAACCTCGCCTACCGCGCGCGCGATGGCGCTCTCTGGTTCGGCACGCTCAACGGTCTGTCGCGCATCTCCCCGGAGCCGGAGACTCAGCCCGCGCCGCCCCCGATCCTCTTCGACGGCTTGCGCATCGCCGGCGTAGGTTACCCGGTCTCCGATCTGGGCGAGACCGCCATCGCGGGGATTGAGCTGCGCCCGGGCCAGAATGACATCCAGATAGATTTTTTCAGCCTCGGCTTCCGCGCTGGCGAGGGGCTGCGCTACCAGTACATGCTCGAAGGCGCGAACGCCGACTGGGGCGCGCCCGCGAGCCAGCGCACGGTCACTTACGCGAACCTCGCGCCCGGCCGCTACCGCTTCTTGGTGCGCGCCATCAACGCCGACGGCCTCGTGAGCCAACAGCCCGCGAGCCTGTCGTTCGTCATCCTGCCGCCTGTCTGGCGGCGCTGGTGGTTCCTCACGCTCGCGGCGCTCGCGCTCGGCGGCGCCGCCATCATGCTCTACCGCTACCGCGTCCGGCAGCTGTTGGAGCTTGAGCGCGTGCGGACGCGCATCGCCACAGACCTGCACGACGACATCGGCGCGAGCCTGTCGCGCGTGGCGATCTTGAGCGAGGTGTTAAAGCAGCAGTTGGGGGCCCGCGGCGACGGGGCGGTGCGCATGCTGACCGAGATAGCCGAGTCCGCGCGCGCGTCCGTGGATTCGATGAGCGACATCGTCTGGACGGTTGACCCGCGCCGCGACAATCTCAACGACGTCGTCCTGCGCGTCCGCCAATTCGCCTCCGACGTGCTCGAGGCGCGCGGGATCAGGTGGGAGTTTCAAGTCCCGCCCGAAGTGGAGAAGGTGAAGCTGGATGCGGAGCGCCGCCGCCACCTCCTCTTAATCTTCAAGGAGGCGATCAACAACGTCGTCCGCCACTCCGAATGCCACTTCGTCTGGCTCAGCATCTCACTCGCCGCCAACCGACTTAAGGCGGAAGTACATGACGATGGGCGCGGCTTTGAAGGCCCTTCACCCGAGAGGGCCCAAGCCAACGGGCGCGGCGGGCACGGCCTAAGCAACATGAGGGCCCGCACAGCCGAACTGAGGGGGGAGTGCGAGATCGCCACCTCTCCGGGTGGAGGGACGCACCTCACCATTGAGTTCCCGCTCAACTGATAGCCGCTCCAGCCAAGACGCTTCAGCGGCTTGCGCGCGCGATTCCGAATACTCTACTCAAAAGAATCCGTGCCCATGGCATGAATATGCTCTTTTTTCAGAGCCGGAAGCGAGGTACCATCGGCTGGCCTTCTAGCAGTTCCCCATGCGAACCGATGACGCAATTAAGGTCGTGGTCGTCGAGGACGACCGACTGACGCGCGAGGGGCTGAGCCTGATCATCGACGGCACGCCCGGCTACGACTGTGTCGGCGCCTTCGGTTCGGTGGAAGAGGGTCTCCGCCGTCTCGGCGCCGAGGTGCCGGACGTCATGCTGCTGGACATTCACCTGCCGGGCATGCTCGGCTCCGAAGGGGTCAGGGTTTTCAAGGAGAAGTACCCGTCGCTTCAGATCCTGATGCTCACCATTTACGCCGAGCAGGAGAAGGTCTTCGAGTCCATCTGTAACGGCGCGTGCGGGTATCTGCTGAAGAAGACGCCGCCGGCGAAGCTCTTGGAGGCGATCCGCGAGGCGCACGAAGGCGGGTCGCCGATGTCGCCGGAGGTCGCGCGCAAGGTGGTCACGCTCTTCCAACAGGGCGGGCCGCCGGAGAAGCTGGATCAGCAGTTGACACCGCAGGAGAAGCGCCTGCTCGCGCTGCTGGCCGAAGGG
>JAIVGV010000008.1 GCA_020201365.1 Acidobacteriota bacterium | reverse complement strand
GGCTGCCGCAGACTTCGCTTCGATCCAGTTCGCGTTGATCTCGTTGGGCGGCTCGACGGGCGGCGGCGACGTGCTCGCGTGCAGCTCCGTGTGCAGCGGCGCGCCCGGCTGACCCGCGCCGCGCCCCGCGAGGAAGCGATCCACTATCGCCGCGACCTCCTCGCGGCTGATCTTCCCGCCCGTCGCCGCGACGGGCTGACGCGCGGGCGAAGGCGCAGGCATGGGCGCGCCCATCGGCGTGCTCGCTGGCTGCGCGGCAGACGCGCGCGCGGGTCGCTTCGAGGGGACGGCGCGCGTCTCGAACGCCACGCGCTTGATGTCCATCAGGTGCAGCGGCGAGATGTTGTCGGAGGTGACGTTGCCGCCCCAGGAGCCGCAGCCCAGGGTCATCGAGGGCGGCAGCGCGGTCGAGAATCCTATCGCGCCGTGCGTCGTCGGCGTGTTGACGACGACGCGCGAGGCGGGCATCTCCCTGCCGTAAGCGACGGCGATCTCGCGCGAGCGCGTGTGCACGCCCGCCGTGTGACCCATGCCGCCGTAACTCAAAATCTCGAAGCAGCGCGCCGCGCCGCGCTCGACGCCGTCCTCGACGTAGAAGGCGAGGACGGGCGAGAGCTTCTCCATCGAGAGCGGGTGCTCGCGCCCGACGCCGCCGACCTCGGCCATCAAACAGCGCGTCCCCGGCGGGACACTGAGACCGGCCATCTTCGCGATCACTTCGACGGACTTGCCGACGATTGCCGGATTCAGAGAGCGCTGCGGGGTGGCGACGACTCTGGCGAGCTGATCCGCCTCCGCCGCGCTCAGGAAGTGTCCGCCCTGCCGCTCGAACTCCTCGCGCACCTGCCTCGCGACGGGCGCGTCGGCGACCACCGCTTGCTCCGACGCGCAGATCGTCCCGTTGTCGAACGTCTTGCCCGTCAAAATATTTTGCACGGCGACGGGCACGTCAGCCGTGCGCTCGACGAAGACGGGGACGTTGCCGGGACCCACCCCGAACGCGGGCTTGCCCGAAGAGTACGCCGCGCGCACGAGACCGATGCCGCCCGTCGCCAGGATGATCGCCGTCTGCTTGTGCTTCATCAGGGCTTCCGTGCCCTCGATGGTCGCGCTCGACATGCATCCGATGGCGTCCGCCGGGAGTCCTTCCTTCACGCCGGCCTCGCGCATCACGCGCGCCGTCTCGTTGATGCACTTCGCGGCGGAGGGGTGCGGGGAGAGCACGATGGCGTTGCGCGACTTAACAGCGATCAGGATTTTGAAGATGGCGGTTGACGTGGGGTTGGTCGAAGGCACGACGCCCGCGACGACGCCGCGCGGGGACGCGATCTCCACCACGTCCTTCGACTCGGAGACGACTCCGACGGTGCGCATGTTCCGGAAGGCGTTCCACACGTCCTCGGCGGCGAAGCGGTTCTTCTCGCGCTTGTCGTCGGCGACGCCGAAGCCCGTCTCCTCGACGGCGAGCGCGCCGAGCCGCGCCGCCTCGCGCAGCGCCGCCCGCGCCATCGCCTCGCAGATGCGATCGATCTTTCCTTGATCGAACCTTGCGAGCGACACTTGCGCCCTGTGCGCCGCCTCGACCAGATCGCGCGCCTGCTGCACGCTCACGAGGTCTTTATCAACCGCCATGACACCACCTCCGAAAAGCTGTCAGCGGTCAGTCGCCCGTTGCCAGTCGTCTCGCCCGCGCGGCCGGAACGCCCACCCGCGGGCGGCTGTCCGTTAACCGCGGACGACGGACAACCGGCCACCGACAACGGACAGTCTTACTTCGCCTTCTCCCTGCTGTTCTCGCGCGCGCCCGCCGGGAGCGAGCGCCCCTGATCGCCTTCGGCGAGTTCGCCGCGCGTGGAGCCGGCGCCGACGGCGCGCTCGTCGGGGCTGTAGCCGGTGCGACCGTTGCGCGGGAGCACGCGCTCGACCTCGGAGTGCGGGCGGGGGATGACGTGGACGCTGATCAGCTCGCCGACCCTGCGCGCGGCGGCGGCGCCCGCGTCGGTCGCCGCCTTGACGGCTCCGACGTCGCCGCGCACGAAGATCGTGACGTAGCCCGCGCCGATGTACTCCTTACCGATCAGTTGGACGTTGGCGGCTTTGACCATCGCGTCCGCCGCCTCGACCGCGCCGACGAACCCCTTGGTCTCGACCATTCCGAGTGCTTCGAGAGGCATGAGTTTGTCTCCTCGTAGTTTGATTGTAGAAGTTGAAATCGAAACGCCGCCTAATCTTTCCGCGTGGCTGCCAACGTAGCACCGCGCGCGTGAAGAATCAAGGCAGGCGTGCGACGGCGCGAGCGCGCATCTTTCTGACAAGACTAATGTTTGACAGCCCGGCGGGCGCAAGATATATTCGCCGCGTCACGGCGGCGCGGCGCGCGCCGCGCGTGACTTTTGGCGAGCGCATCACACGCGACGAGCGCGCCCGCGTCCGAATCGCACGGCTGACTCTTCCCGAAGTAAGACCGGCGTCCAAGTGAACTCCAAATCCTCCGACCAGCAGGGCGGCGAGCGCGACGAGGCTGCCGGGGCTGAGTCTCTGGGCGCGCAGTTGCGTCGCGCGCGCGAGGCGCGCAACCTCACGCTGCGGGAAATCTCGGACCAGACGCGCATCACGCGCCGCCACCTCGAAGCCATCGAGGCGGACGACTACAAGCACCTGCCCGGCGGCATCTTCAACCGCAGCTTCGTCAAGGCGTTCGCCCGCGCCGTCGGCTACGACGAGGACGCCGCCGTGCGCGCCTACCTGAAGATCGCCCGCGAGCGCGGCGAGACGTTCGACGAAGCCCCGACCACGCGCCAAGCCTCGCGCCTCTACACCGACGACGTGCCCTCGCGCTCGCCGCTCATCACGGCGATCCTGAGCCTCGTCATCCTCGCCATCATCTCGCTCGCCGCCTACGCCGGCCTCCACTACTACCGGCGCAGCACCGAGCGCGCCGCGCAGCCCGCCCCGACGCCGGGCGCGGCGAACGCGCGCACCGCGCCGACGCCGAACGCGGCGACGAACGGGGCGAACGCGAATCAGCCGGCGACCGCGAGCAACGCCGCCGCGCCGGCGGGCGCGAACGAAGGCTTGCAGGTGAGCGTGAAAGCCAAGGGCGAGGAGGTCTGGATCAGGACGGCGGTTGATGACCAACCGTCGAGTTCTTGGAACGGCACGTTGAAGCCGGACGAGACGCGCGAGATCAGCGCCGCGCAGAGTTTGAAGTTGGAGTACGCCAAGATCAAAGCCCCGGCGCTCGAAGTGACGATCAACGGTCGCCCGGCGGTCGTCCCCGCCGACGCCAAGCCCGGCAAGATTCTGGTCGAGATGATCATCTCGAAGGACGATTACGAGAGACTGCTGCAACACCCCTGACCGTGCGCCGGGCGGCGCGAACGCGGGCACGTACCGCGTCGCGCCGCAGCCTTGCGCGCGCCGACACCGTTTGCTACCCTCCGCCTTTCCCGCGTCGCCCCGGTTCATTCTCTTTTCAACCGACTTGCGCCACAGCGCCCCGCGCCCCGTTCGCATTTTTGAAGGGAGGCATCTGACGCAATCATGATCAACGAAGCTCTCACCGACGGCTTGACCTTCGACGACGTGCTCTTAGTCCCCGCGCGCAGTGACGTGCTGCCCGCCGAGGTTGACACCTCGACGCAGTTCACGCGCGCGATACGCCTGACCATCCCGCTCTGCTCCGCCGCGATGGACACGGTGACCGAAAGCCCGCTCGCCATCGCCATCGCGCAGCAGGGCGGCATCGGCGTCGTCCATAAAAATCTGTCGGTCGAGCGCCAAGCCGAAGAGGTTGACAAGGTGAAGCGCTCGGAGTCGGGCATGATCGTTGACCCGGTGACGATCCGACCCGACCGGCCCGTCTCCGAGGCGCTCGCCGTGATGGAGCGCTACAAAATCTCAGGCGTGCCCGTCGTTGACGAGGGCGGGCACCTCGTCGGCATCATCACGAACCGCGACCTCAGATTCGAGACGCGCTCGGCGATCCCCGTCTCCGAGGTGATGACGCCGCAGCCGCTCGTCACCGTCCCCGTCGGGACGACCTTGGACGAGGCGCGCGTCGTGCTCCAGAAGCACCGCATCGAGAAGCTGCTCGTCGTTGACACCGACAAGCACCTCAAAGGTCTGATCACCGTCAAAGACATCCAGAAGGCGATCAAGTACCCGAACGCGGCGAAGGACGAACTCGGACGCTTGCGCGTCGCCGCCGGCATCGGCGCGACCGGCGACTTCCGCGAGCGCGCCGACGAATTAGTCAAAGCCCGCGTTGACTGCCTCGTCATAGACACGGCGCACGGTCATTCTTCGCGCGTCGTCGAAGCCGTCCGCGAGATCAAGAAGCGACACGCGGACACGCAGCTCATCGCCGGGAACGTCGCCACGACCGAGGGCACGCGAGAATTAATTGACGCGGGCGTTGACGCGGTTAAATGCGGCATCGGACCCGGCTCGATCTGCACGACGCGCGTCGTCACCGGCGCGGGCGTGCCGCAGATCACGGCGATCAAGAATTGCGTCGAGGCGGCGCGCGGGACGAATGTTCCCGTCATCGCCGACGGCGGCATCAAGTTTTCGGGCGACGTGGCGAAAGCCATCGCGGCGGGCGCGGACGTGGTGATGATCGGCTCGCTCTTCGCGGGCACCGAAGAGTCGCCCGGCGAGCTGATCCTGTTTCAAGGTCGCTCGTTCAAAGCCTACCGGGGCATGGGCTCAATCGGCGCGATGAGTCAGGGCTCGCGCGACCGCTACGCGCAGGACACGGTCGAGATCGAATCCAAGCTCGTGCCCGAAGGCATCGAGGGGCGCGTCCCCTACAAGGGCACGCTCGCCGACATGGTGACGCAGCTCGTCGGCGGTCTTCGCTCCGGCATGGGCTACACGGGCTGCCGCAACGTCCGCGAGTTCCAACAGAACACGCGCTTCATACGCATCAGCGCCGCCGGTCTTCGCGAGTCGCACGTCCACGACGTGATCATCACGAAGGAAGCGCCGAACTACAGACTCGAATAGAGGCGGTAGGCGGTAGGCGGTGGGCGGCGAAATCGGTGGGGAGCTGCGGCTACCACTTCTTGCTTGAACTGCCTACCGCCTGCCGCCTGCCGCCTACTCACCTCATCATGTTCAATAGAGTTCTCATCCTGTCGGCGTCAGCCGGGGCGGGGCACTTGCGCGCGGCGCAGGCGGTGGAGCGCGCCTTTGCGGAGTCGGGCGCGGCGCAAGAGGTCTTGAACGTGGACACGCTCGCCTACACGAACAAGCTCTTCCGCAACCTCTACTCGAAGGCGTACATCGAGATGGTCAACAAGTCGCCGGAGCTTTTGGGCTGGCTCTACGACGCGCTCGACAAGCCCTGGCGCAACGAGCGCCGCCGCCTCGCGCTCGACAAGCTGAACACGCGCCCCTTCGTCAAGCTCCTCAAAGACTACGAGCCCGACGTCGCCGTCTGCACGCACTTCCTCCCCGCCGAAATCCTCTCGTGGCTCCAAGCCAAGCGCCGCACGCAGACGCGACAGGCAATCGTCGTCACGGACTTCGACGTGCACGCCATGTGGCTCTGCCACCACTACGAGCAGTACTTCGTCGCGCTCGACGAGACGCGCGCGCACCTGGAGCGGCTCGGCGTGCCCGCCGAGAAGATCACCGTCACGGGCATCCCGATTGATCCGGTCTTCGCCGCCGAGAAGGGCAAGCGCGAGATGCGCGACAGGCACGGGCTGCGGCAAGACGTGAAGACGCTGCTGCTCTCGGCGGGCGGCTTCGGGGTGGGTCCCGTCGAGCGCATCGTGCAGTCGCTTTCAGAGCTGAAGACGCCCGCGCAGGTCGTCGCGCTCTGCGGTCGCAACGACGATCTGCGCCGCCGCGTCGAGCGCGCCGCTTTGCAAGCGCGGGAGCGCGCGCCGCACGTCTCGGTCAAAGCCGTCGGCTACACGACCGAGATGGACGAGTTCATGTCAGCCGCGGACGTGCTCATCGGCAAGCCCGGCGGCTTGACGACCTCGGAGGCGCTCGCGAAGGGGCTCGTCCTCTGCGTCGTCAACCCGATTCCGGGGCAGGAGGAGCGCAACTCCGATCACCTGCTCGAAGAGGGCTGCGCGGTGCGCTGCAACAACCTCCCCGCGCTCGCCTACAAACTCGACCGCCTCCTCGCAGACCCCGCGCGCTTCCGGGAGATGCGCCGCAACTCCCTGCGCCTCGCGCGCCCGCACGCCGCGCGCGACATCGTCTCGAAGCTGCTCGCGCTGCAACGCTGAGGCGCGACGACCGAAACGCTCAGGCGCGGTCTGCGCCGGCGACCAACCCGCATGCAACCGACCTCTGACAGATGTCTGTCGCGCCTTGCGCCGACGTGCGCCCTGCCGCGCCCCCGCCCCGCGCGCCGGCGGCACTCGGCTTGCAGTAGCCTGCGCCGATGAGTACGACCAACAAACGTACAGTCGTCTTGATCGCGAACCCGCACGCGGGGCGCGGCGGCGAGAGGCGCGCGCGTGAGATCGAGCGCTTCCGCTCGCTGCTCAGAAAGCGCGGCGTCGAATCAGAACTCGCGCTCACGCGCGCGCCCGAAGACGCGACGCGGCTCGCGCGCGAGGCGGTCGCGGCGGGCGCGCGCGAGATCGTCGTCTCCGGCGGCGACGGCACGATCAACGAGGCGCTGCAGTCGCTCGTCGGGACGAAAGCGCGCCTCGGCGTCTTCCCTTCCGGCACGGCGAACGTGCTGGCGCGCGAGCTGAAAATCCCCCTCGACGCCGAAGGCGCGGCGGACGTCGTCGCGCGCGGCTCGGCGCGCAAGGTCTTCGCCGGTCTCGCTTCGGACGAGCGGACGGGCGCGCGCCGCTACTTCGCCCTCATGGCGGGCGTCGGGCTCGACGCCTCGATAGTCAACCGCGTGCGCCCGCGCCTCAAGCGCCGCGTCGGCGAGGCGGCGTTCTGGGTGTCGGGTCTCTCGCATCTGGCGAACTGGGAGCCCGTGCCCTTCGACGTAGAGATCGGCGGCGAGGCGCACCGCGCGACCTTCGCGGCGGTCGGCAAGGCTTCGCGCTACGGCGGCGACCTCTCGATCACGCCGCGCGCGCGCCTCGACGCGCCGGAGTTCGAGGTCTGCCTGATCGACTCCGAGAGCCGCCTGCGCTACCTGCGGCTGCTCGCGAGCGTCATGCGGCGCGGCGCGAGCGACGAGGGCGAGACTGCTCCCGGCGTGCGCTACCTGCGCGCGACGCGCGTGCGCGCCGCGGGCGAGGGCGTGCTCGTGCAGGCTGACGGCGAGCTGATCGGCACGCTCCCGATGACCTTCGAGATCGTCGCCGAGCCCGTCGAGCTGATCGCGCCCGCCGAAGGCAGACCACGCAAGATCGGCTACCAGAATCTTCGTTAAGGACTTCCGACGAACGCGAGTCCGTCATCGGCGGTCTGCCGTTCGGCTTAATCTTCCTGTCAAGGCGGAAGCGGCGTTCACCGCAGAGGCGCGGAGGATTCGCAGAGAACCGCAGAGTATTTCTCTGCGGTAACTCCGCGGCTGCTCTGCGTCTCCGCGGTGAATCTCACTTTCAAAACCCTCCAAGCCCTGATTGACTCGCCACGCGCCTCGCCCTCACGTTTTTTATTCCGCCGCGCTGACCTATAATCCGTCAAACGAAGATGACGGAACGACTCTACTACTCCGATTCACACCTGACGGAGTTCGACGCGAGCGTCGTCTCTCTCGGAGAGGCTGACGGCGCGCGGCTCGGCGTCGTGCTCGACCGCACGGCGTTCTACCCGACGGGCGGCGGTCAGCCCTTCGACACGGGCACGCTCGCCGGGGCGCGCGTCGTCGAATGCGTGGATCGCGAAGACGACGGCGTGCTCCACGTCGTCGAGGGCGCGCGCGCGGAGTCGTTCGCCGTCGGCGACCGCGTGCACGGTCGCGTGGACTGGCAGCGCCGCCTCGAACACATGCAGCAGCACACGGGGCAGCACATCCTCTCGCAGGCGCTCTTCCGCCTCTTCGACGCGCCGACGCGCTCCTTCCGCATGATGGAGCGCGTCTGCGAGGTTGACGTGGAGCTGCGCGATCCGTCCGACGAGAAGATCGAGCGCGCGGTCGATCTCGCCAATCGTGTGATCTGGGAGGATCGCGAGGTGCGCGCGCACAGCGCGACGCCGGAGGAGGCGGCGCGGCTGCCGCTGCGGAAAGACTCGGCGCGCGAGGGCGAGCTTCGCGTGATCGAGATCGAGAATTTTGACTTCAGCCCGTGCGGCGGCACGCACGCGCACCGGACGGGCGAGGTCGGCGTCATCGTCGCGCGCTCCTGGGAGCGCGCGAAGGGGATGACGCGGATCGAGTTCGCCGCGGGGATTCGCGCCGTCGCCGACTACCGGCTCGCCAACCGCGCGGCGCGCGAGGCGGCGGCGCTCTTCAGCGTCGGGCGCGAGGAGGCCGCACAGCACGCCGCGCGGCTCGCCGAAGAGAACAAGCGACTCGCCCGGCGCGTGCGCGCGCTCGAAGAGATCGCGGCACGGGTCGAGGCGGAGGAGCTGCTCGCGGAAGCGGCGGAAGGCGGCGCGGCTCTTGATGACGAGGCGGCGCGTGATGATCCGGCGCGCGGCGGCGCGAGGATCGTCGCGCGCGTCTTCGACAATCGCGACGCCGAGTCGCTGCGTCGGCTCGCGTCGGCGGTCGCCTCTCACGCGGGCGCGGTGGCGCTGCTCGGATCGCGCGAGGGCGGCGAGGCGCGGCTCGTCTTCGCGCGCGCGAAGGGCGCGCCGGGCGACATGAGCGCGCTCATGCGCGAGGCTTGCGCGATTGTTGAGGGGCGCGGCGGCGGGCGCGCGGAGATGGCGCAGGGCGGCGGTCGAAACGTCGCGCGGCTGGCGGAAGCGGTCTCGGCGGCCGCGCGCGGTCTCGGCGGAGGCGGCGCGTGAGTCTTGCGCGCGGGGGTCATGTCGGATAGTCTCGGCGCGCACACGCGGTTTGCCGGGGTCGGTCTCAAGACGGGGGCGGAGGGCGCGGATGATTGACAGCGACGAGATTCAGTTGAAGGTGCAGCGCGCCGTACAGGAGTACGAGGACGCGGTGGAGAACCTCGATCCGCGCTTCGCCGAGCTGGGGCGCGCGGCGGTCGCGGCGCTCGACGAGTTCCTCGCCTACTGGGACGAGCGCCCGGAGGCGCACGAGGAGCACGCGGGCGGCGGCGGGGACGCCATCGGGGGCGAGAGCGACATGGCGGAGTACGTCGCGCGCCAGCTCGAATGGGGGCGGCACGAGCGCGAGCGCATCCTCGCGCAACTGTCGCGCGGCGGCGGCAAGTCGTGAACCGTGAATCGTAAGTAGAGCGCGCGCGGCGGCGCGGTGAGGCGCGCCTGAAGAGGCGGCTCGCAAACGGAAGGTGACTTCCGTTTGCGAGCCGCCTCTTTCGTCGGGACGGACTTTGGTCGTCGCGCGTCGTTAGTTGCTGCGGCGCGTCGCCGCCCGGCGATCAGTCCCCTTCTTTGCGCGCCTCGACGACGCTCAGGTACGAGCGCATCGGCACGACGCGCGCGAGGCGCAGTCCGGCGCGCGCGAGCAGATCGCGGAACTCGTCCTCGGTGCGCTCGACGCCGCCCGGCGAGACGAGCATTTCGAGATCGAGCAGCTTGCCGAAGTGCGGCGCGTCGCCGCGCGGGATGACCGCGTCCACGACGAGCACGCGCGCGCCCGGCTTCATCGAGCGGGCGATGTTCGCGAGAATCTTCGTCGCGCGCTCGTCGTCCCAGTCGTGGATGATGTGCTTGAGGACGTAGGCGTCCGCGCCCGCGGGGACGGAGGCGAAGAAGTCGCCCGCCACGGTCTCGACGCGTCCGCTCACGCCCTCGGCTTCGAGCAGCGGGCGCGCGCCCTCTACGACGTGCGCCTGATCGAAGAGGACGCCGCGCATAGAGGGGTTGGCGCGCAGGATTCCCGCGAGCAGTTGACCGTGGCCCCCGGCGATGTCGGCGAGCGTCTCGACGCCTGAGAAGTCGTAAGCCTCGGTGACCGCGCCGACCGCCGCGCGCGACATGCCGGTCATCGCGCGGTTGAAGATTTCGCCCTCTTCGGGGTGCGCGGCGAAATAATCGAAGACCGACTCGCCGTGCGCCGGCGCCCAAGCCGACTCGCCCGTCTCGACGCTGCGCAGCAGGTAGCCATAGACGCGCCAGTGCCACTCCTCGCCCACGAAGATCAAGCCGTCGCGGATGCTGTTCGGCGCGTCCGAGCGCAGCGCCTCGGAGAGCCGCGTCTGCCCGAAAACTTTGTCGTCCGATTCGCGGAAGACGCCGACCATCGCGAGCGCGCGCAGCACGCGGTACAACGAACGCTCGTGCGTCTTCGTCCGCGCCGCGAGCGACGCGACGTGCTGCGGCTGCTCCGCGACGAGGTCGGCGACGCCGAGCTTCGCCGCGACGTAGAGAGCCTGCGAGACGAAGCAGCCGAAAGCCATCTGCATGAGCGCCGCCTCGGGCGGCAACTGTTCGGCGTGCGCTGCCGCCGCGACGTTCTCCTGCGTACTCATTTAAGCCGATTCCTCCACTCAGGAAAAAGTCTCTCGCAGGCAAACCCGACGAATTCTTCCGCGCAAACCCGCCCGCGTCAAGCCGCGGCGACGCGCACGCGCCCCGCGCGCCGACGCGCCCAAGCCGCCGCCCTCGTCCGCGCGCGCAATGCGCGCCTGTGCGTCCCGTCCCGACCGCCGCCGCGTGCCCCCAACGTGCGCGCGCCACGCCGCCCTTCGATGCTTGCGTCCATAGCCGACTCCTCCTCGCGCCTTCAACCCGTAACGCGGGAAACGGCGGCGCGAAGGATCACGAGCTATGAATGGTCGCACTGTTCGCGCCCCCGCGTTACGTTTCTCGTCCTTCAATTGCGGCACGTCAGTCGGTCGTCTATACTCAACTCGTTTAATGGTCGGGTCGTAGTATTCATGATCGGAAGTCCCCGTGTCCGCACCTGCACAGCAAGAAGTAACCCAGCTCCTCATACGCCTGACGGACGGCGACCGCGCCGTGCTCGACGAGCTGCTGCCGCTCATCTACGGCGAGCTGCGCCGCGTCGCCGCCGGGTACCTGCGGCGCGAGAGCCCCGGACACACGCTGCAGCCGACCGCGCTCGTCCACGAGGCTTACCTGCGCATGGTTGACCAGACGCAGGTGCGCTGGCAGAACCGCGCGCACTTCCTCGGCGTCGCCGCCCAGATGATGCGACGCATACTCGTTGACCACGCGCGCAGCCGACAGGCGGAGAAGCGGGGCGGCGCGCTTCCCAAGCTCTCGCTCGACGAGAACATTGACGTCTCGGACGAGCGCGCGGCGGAGCTGGTCGCGCTCGACGAGGCGCTGAAAAAACTCGCCGAGATCGATCCCGAAAAGAGCCGACTCGTCGAGCTGCGCTTCTTCGGCGGGCTCTCCGTCGAAGAGACCGCGGAGGTGCTCGGCGTCAGCGCCCCCACCGTCAAGCGCCACTGGCGCATGGCGAAGGCTTGGCTCTACGGGCAAGTGCAACCGCAGTAAAGAAGTACTGAGTACTGAGATAAGGCAAGTGGCTCGGTTCGTTCGTCTTTCACTCAGCACTCAGCACTCAGTACTTAAGTGATGTCCCCCGAACGCTGGCGGCAGGTTGAAGAGGTCTTCCAGTCCGCGCTCGATCTCCCCCCGGACGAGCGGCGCGGGTTCTTGGCGCGCGCCTGCGCCGGCGACGCCGCGCTCGCCGAGCAGGTCGGCGCGCTCATCTCGCAGTACGAGTCCGCCGGGGAGTTCATCGAGCAGCCCGCGCTCGCCTCCGCCTCGGTCATCCACGCCGCTTTCGCTCCTCTCGACACGACGCCCGACGACGGACACGATCCGATGACGGGTCGCCGCGTCGGGGCGTACAAGCTCGTCCGCGAGATCGGTCGCGGCGGCATGGGCGCGGTTTACTTGGCGGAGCGCGACGACAGCGAGTTCCAGCAGCGCGTCGCGATCAAGGTCGTCAAGCGCGGGATGGACACCGACTTCATCCTGCGCCGCTTCCGCCACGAGCGGCAGATACTCGCCACCTTCGATCACCCCAACATCGCGCGCCTCTTCGACGGCGGCACGACCGACGACGGCTTGCCCTACTTCGTCATGGAGTTCATCGAGGGGCAGCCGCTCTACAACTACTGCGACGCGCACAAGCTCTCCATCGCCGAGCGACTCAAGCTCTTCTGCTCCGTCTGCGACGCCGCGGCTTACGCCCATCAACGTCTCGTCGTCCACCGAGACATCAAGCCGTCGAACGTCCTCGTCACCGCCGACGGCACGCCGAAACTTCTCGACTTCGGCATCGCGAAGCTCTTAAACCCCGATCTCGTCCCCGAAGCCGTGACGCCGACGGGCACGATGATGCGCCTGATGACGCCCGAATACGCGAGCCCCGAACAGGTGCAGGGTCTCCCCGTCACGCCCGCGTCAGATACTTACTCGCTCGGCATCGTCCTCTACGAGCTGCTGACGGGTCATCGCCCCTACCAGTTCTCGAACCGCTCGCCGCACGAGATCGCGCGCGTCGTCTGCGAGGTCGAGCCCGAAAGACCGTCGAGCGTCTTCGCCCGTCGCGAGGGCGCGCTCCCGATTGAGGGCGCGGACGAGGCGACGACGCTGCCGATGATCTGCGAGGCGCGCACCTGCACGCCCGAATCCCTGCGCCGCGAGCTGGAAGGCAACGTTGACAACATCGTGCTGAAGGCGCTGCGTAAAGAGCCTCTGCGCCGCTACCCGGACGCCGGGGCTCTGCGCGACGACATCCGCCGCCACCTCGAAGGTCGCCCCGTCTCCGCGCCCTTCTACTTCCCGCCCGCGCTTAAAACAACGAAGACCGACGAGAGCGGATCACACGCGGGCGAAAAATCAATCGCCGTCCTGCCGCTCAAACTCCTCGACGCGCGCCGCGGCGAAAACACCGGCGACGAATTTCTAGGAGTCGGTCTCGCGGACGCCTTAATCACGCGACTCAGCCAGCTCCAACGCTTCACGCTGCGACCGACGAGCTCGGTCTTGCGCTACGGCACGGGCGACGTTGATCCGCTCACGGCGGGACGCGAGCTGGGCGTCGCATACGTCCTCGACGGTCGCATCCGCCGCGCGGGCGACTCGATCCGCGTCACGGTGCAGTTGCTCGACGTGCGCGCGGGCGCGGCGGTCTGGGCGGGTCAGTTCGACGAGAAGTTTACGGACGTGCTCCACCTCGAAGACGGCATCTCCGCGCAGGTCGCCACAGCCATCGTCCCGCAGCTCACGCGCGACGAGCAGCGCCAGCTCGCCAAGCGCGGCACGGACAACGCCGAGGCGTTCGAGTCGTACCTGCGCGGGCGCTACCACTGGAGCACGCTCACCGAAGAAGGCTTCGCCAAAGCCCTCACCTGCTACCACCGCGCCATCGCGGTTGACCCTTCTTACGCGCTCGCCTACGCCGGGATCGCCGACTACTACAACTGGGTCGGCGTGTACGGCGTGATGCCGATGAACGAGTGCTTCGCGGCGGCGCGCGAGGCGGCGGCGAAAGCGATTGAGCTCGATCCGACGATCTCGGAGGCGTACAGCGCGCTCGGCTTCGGCATCACTTCGCTCGACTTCGACTGGGAGCGCTCCGAGGAGTACCACCGCCGCGCCGTAGAGTTGAACCCCGCGAGCGCGACCGCGCACCAGTGGCACGCCTACACGCTCTCCACGCTCGCGCGCCACGACGAGGCGATCACGTCAGCCCGCCGCGCGCAGGAGCTCGACCCGCTCTCGCCCTCCGGCTACTACACCGTCGGCTGGTGCGAGTACGAGGCGCGCCGCTTCGACGACGCGGTCGCCTCGATGCGCCGCTCGCTCGAGCTCGATCCGCGCTTCGCCGTCGCACACTTCGCCCTCTGCGTCTGCCTCTCCGTCACGGGCAGGCACGACGACGCCGTCGCCGCCGGTCGGCGCGCCACGGAACTCTCGCCCGGCACGCCCTTCATGCTCGCCGCCTTGGGGTGCGCGCTCGCGCGAGCCGGGAAGTCGGACGAAGCTCGCGCCATCTCGCGCGAGCTCGACTCGCTCTCCTCGCGCCGCCACGTCTCGCCGTACCACTTGGCGCTCTTGCGCCTGAGCCTCAACGAGCGCGAGGAGGCGCTCGCGCTCCTGCAAGTCGCCTACGATCTGCGCGACTGGATCGTCTGGCTCGGCGTCGAGCCGCAGCTCGATCCGCTCAGGCGCGATCCGCGCTTCCACGATCTCCTGCGCCGCACCAAGAACCCGCTCGCCGCCGAGCGCACCAACGAGACGCAAGCCGCGCGCGCCGAGACCTCCTACGAGCGCGGCACGCGCCCCGACGGGAGCACGGAGGCTTACCAGCTCTTCGTCGCCGCGCGCTACTTCGAGCGCAAGCGCACGGAGCAGGGCTTGCGCGAGGCGATCTCGCGCTACGAGCGCGCCGTCCAGATCGATCCCCGTTTCGCGCAAGCCTACGCCGCGATGGCTGAGTGCTACGCGCTCCTGAACTGGTACGTCGAGCCGCCGCCCGCCGACGCCTTCGCGCGCGCGCGAGTCGCCGCCGAGCGCGCCGTCGAGCTCGACGACGGGCTGTCGGACGCGCACCACTCGCTCGGCTTCGTCAAGCTCTACTACGAGCGCGACCACGCGGGCGCGGAAAGTGAGTTCAGCCGCGCCATCCAGCTCGATCCCGAAAACCCGAGCGCGCGCCGCTGGCATTCGCTCAACCTCGCCGCGACGGGTCGCCACGCCGAAGCGCTCGCCGAGATACGCCGCGCGCAGGAGCTGTCGCCGCGCTCGGCTGTGATCGCCACGGCGGTCGCGATGATCCTGTATTTCGCGCGCCGCTTTGACGAAGCCGTCGAGCAGTGTCAACAAAAAGCGCTCGCGCTCGACCCCGGCTCCATCGCCGCGCACGTCGTCTTGCGCTGGTCTTACGAGCGCAAGGGGATGAATGATGAGGCTTACGCGATCTACGAGAAGGAGTGCGCGTTCGCGGGCGACACGCCGACGACGCACGCCAAGCACGCGCACGTCCTCGCCGCCACGGGTCGCTACGAAGAGGCGCGCGCCGTCCTCGCGGAGCTGATCGCGCGCCGCGAGGAGCAGTGGGTCACGCCCTACGAGATCGCGATCATCCACGCGCTCCTCGGCGAGCGCGACGAGGCTCTCTCGTGGCTCGCGCGCGCCGCACGCGAGCACGCCGTCGGCTTCGCCTTCGTCCGCGTTGACCCGCACCTCGACGACCTCCGCGGCGATCCGCGCTTCGACGAGCTGCTCCGCGCCACCGACCACTCCGCACAGGCGCCGGCGCACGCCGCGATACAAATGCGGATCGCGGCGCAGGCGGAAGGCGAGACGGGCGCGCCGGGCGCGGCGACTCACGTGAGCGAGACGGGACGCGGTTCGGCGCTTGATGAAAGTTCCGCCCGTCGAACGTCGGCGCGCGCGGCTGCTCGACCGACGGCGGGCGCGACGGCGACGCGAGCAACGGCGAGCGCGGCGGAAGAGAGCGCGCGCGCCGATCAAAGAGAGCGGCGACCGATGCGCGCGCTCGTCTATGCGTGCGCCGCCGTCGCCGTGCTCGTCGTCGCAGCCGTTTCGTTCGTCATGTTCAAACGCGATCGCGCGGTCGCGCACGCGCCGTCGCAGCGGCAGGTCGCGCCGTCGCCCGATCCCGCGAAGCCGAACGCGGGCGTCGTGCGCGCGGTCGCGGTGCTGCCGTTCAAGACTTCGGGCGCGGAGAGCGACGAGGAGATGCTGGGCGTCGGTCTCGCGGACGCGGTGTCGAACAACCTCGGACACCTCGACCGGATCACGACGCGGCCGCAGGTAGCCGTGCGCCGCTACCTCGGCAGCGACAAGAGCGCCGCCGAGATCGGTCGCGAGCTGGGCGCGGATTACGTGCTCACCGGCGCGGTCGAGCGCGACGCGGATCGCGTCCGCACGTCGCTGCAACTGACGGACGTCGCCGCCGCGCGCGCGTTGTGGTCTGAGACGCTGGACGAGGCTTACACGGACATGCTCGCGCTCCAGTCGTCGGTCTCCGAGCGCGTGGCGCGGGCGCTGAAGACGCAGTTGTCGAGCGAGGAGCGCGCGCGTCTCGCCAAACGCCCGACGGAGAACGAGGAGGCTTACCAGCTCTACCTCGCCGGTCGCTACTACTTCGGCAAGCGCACGCCCGAAGGCTTGCGGCAGGCGATCGCGAACTTCCAGCGCGCCATCGAGAAGGACAAAAACTACGCGGCGGCTTACGCGGGACTCGCGGACTGCTACGCGCTCTTGAACTGGTACGTCGAGCCGCCGCCCGCCGACGCCTTCGCGCGCGCCAAGGCGTCGGCGCAGAAGGCTGTCGCGTTGGATGAAGGCTTGGCGGAGGCGCACGCCTCGCTCGCCTTCGTCACCTTCTACTTCGATCACGACTGCGCGCGCGCCGAGACGGAGTTCCGCCGCGCCGTCGCGCTCAACCCGAACTACGCGCCGGCGCACCACTGGTTCGCGCTGACGCTCTCCGCCGCCGGGCGCCACGACGAAGCGCTCGAAGAGATCAAACGCGCGCAGGCGCTCGACCCGCGCTCCGCGATCATCGCCGCGGCGGTCGCCAACATACACTTCTACGCGCGCCGCTACGACGAGACGATCGCGGAGTGCCGCAAGGCGCTCGAAATTGATCCGGGCATCGTCGGCATCTACGCCATCACGCGCTGGGCTTACGAGAAGAAGGGCATGACGGACGACGCCCTCGCCGCCTACGAGCGCGAGCGGGCGTTCGCGGGCGACACGCCGACGACGCGGCTCAAGCACGCGCACGTCCTCGCCGCGACGGGTCACGCCGAAGAGGCGCGCGCGATCCTGCGAGACTTAGTGGCAAAGCGCGAGCGCGAGTGGGTCACGCCCTACGAGATCGGCGTCGTCTATGCGCTCGCAGACCAGCGCGACGAAGCCTTCCAGTGGCTCACGCGCGCCGCGCGCGAGCACGCCGTCGGCTTCGCCTTCGCCGCCGTCGATCCGATGCTCGACAGCCTGCGCTCCGACTCACGCTTCGACGACCTGCTGCGCTCCGCCAACCTCGCCCGCTGACCCGCGCGCCCTCGCGCGCGACGCCGCGCGACGTGCCGACACGACCGCCAGCCTGTACTCGACCGCCTCGAACACCGCCTCCGCCACGCGCGACACCCCGTCGGCGAACCCCCCGGAGACGAGCGTCAACAGCACCACGCCCGCCAGCGCCGCCGCGAACACCATCAGCC
>JAIVGV010000421.1 GCA_020201365.1 Acidobacteriota bacterium | reverse complement strand
AGCGAGACGAGCCCGTCCCAGTCCTCCACGTTCAGCAGGTCGCGCATCTTCTTCGAGCCCGAAGCGTTGACGCGCTCGCCGACGATGAGGAACGAGGTGTCCTGCTTGTACGGCTGCTGGATGTAGATCGAGGAAGCCGACGGGACGAGCCGCGCGCCGCGCGCTTTCGGCGTCACGCTGCGCATCGCCTCGACGACCGACTTCAAGTGCGCGGGCGTCGTGCCGCAGCAGCCGCCGACGACGTTGACGCCGAAATCTTTCGCGAAGCGGAGGAGCTGCGCGGTGAAAGTTTCGGGCGTCTCGCCGTAGTGCTGCTTCCCTTCCTTGACTTCGGGCAGCCCGGCGTTCGGTAAAACCGAGACGGGCAGCGGCGCGTTCTCGCAGAGATACCGGATGCTCTCGGTCATGTGCTGCGGGCCCGTGCCGCAGTTCATGCCGACGATGTCAATCGGGAAAGGTTCGAGCGTGGTCAGGGCGGCGTTGATCTCCGTGCCGTTGAGCATCGTGCCGAAGGTCTCAATCGTCACCTGCGCGATGACGGGGACGCGGCGGCGTCTGCGCTCGAAGTCCGCGAAGATGGCGGCGAGCGCTGACTTAGTCTGCAAGAGGTCTTGGCAGGTCTCGACGATCAGTATGTCCGCGCCGCCGTCGAGCAGACCGCGTACCTGTTCGGCGTAGGCGTCGCGCAGCGCGGCGAAGGTGATGTGACCGAGCGTCGGGAGTTTCGTCCCCGGCCCCATCGAGCCCGCGACCCAGCGCGGGTGATCTTTCGTCGAGAAGTCCGCGGCGACGCGGCGCGCGAGTTCCGCCGCCTTGCGGTTCAGCTCGTAAGCCATCTCCGCGATGCCGTACTCGCCGAGGACGAACGGCAAGCCGCCGAACGAATCTGTCTCGACGACGTCGCAGCCGACTTCGAGGAACGCCGCGTGAACCTTCGCGACCGCCGACGGCTTGCTAACCAGCAAGTATTCCGGGCAGCCCTCGAACTGCGCGCCGCCGAAGTCGTCAACGGTCAGGTTCTGCGCTTGTAGGTTTGTGCCCATCGCGCCGTCGAAGACGACGACGCGCTCTCTGAGTGTGTCGAGAAAGTTAGTCATAAAAAAACCGCCCCGCGCCAAACAGCGCGGGGCTTCCCTGCGGAGAGCCTGTTGACGGTTGATCTTGTGCGATCAGACCTGACCGAGCTGTTTAGCTGCTTGTTTTACGTGGCCGCAAGTCGCCTTAACTCACCACGTCTCTTGTCAACCGTCATTGAATCACCGCGCGCGCGCGGGTGTCAAGCGCGCCTCGCCGCGACTCATTGGGACTCATTGGGACTCACTGCGACTTGTCCCAAGCCTTGCGCAGCTCTTCGGCGATCTCTGCGGCGCGGCGCTTCGTCGGCTCCTTGCGGTCGAAGGGGTTGAGGATGACGCGGCGGTGCCCGAAGTCGCGCGCCCAGATGCGCTGCCCCGTCTTCGATTCGAGCTTGACGAAGGCGCGCGCCTCCGTCTCGTCGTCACCCACGCGCACCGAAAGTGCCCCCGAGAGGATCGCGTCCGCCTCGTCGGCGCTCTCGACCACCGTGAAGCCGCGCTTCTCAAGCTCCTCGCCGACGAGGAAGCGGAAGCGCCCGGCTTCGTCCGCGCGCCCCATGTCGCCGACGTAAATCTTGTGTACGTCGCGCAACTGCGACGACTGTCGGCGCGGGCGCTCCCCGCCGTCGCTCGCGCGCGACGCGACGGCGCTCAGGCAAACGAGACTGGCTAGCAGCAGAGTTCGGGCGGGCAGGCGTTTCATTGACTTCTCCTCCTTCTCCGGTCTTGGCTGGCGTCGCGCGAGCCGGAACTTGCGAGGGCGCGGCACAGCGGCGGTTTGACGCAAGGGATGCGGCGAATGTGAACAAAGGTTGCGCGGTTTCGGTGAGATGATCTTTTCGCCCACCCCTTTTTGTGCTACTTTCGCAGCCGTCCGGCGACCTTCTTTCCCGACCGCACGCGAACCTTATGCGCCGAGCCATCTACCCCGGTTCGTTCGATCCCGTCACGAACGGTCACCTCGACATCATCGGTCGCTGCCGCAAACTCTTCGACGAGATCGTCGTCGCGGTCGTCGTCAACCCGGAGAAGCGACCGCTCTTCTCGGTCGAGGAACGTCAGGCTACCTTGCGCGAAGCGCTCGGCGAGATCGAGACCGGCTCGTGCCGCGTCGTCGTTGACAGCTTCGAGGGGCTGCTCATGGAGTACGCCGTCTCGCAAAAAGCCGACGCCATCGTGCGCGGCATCCGCGCGATCTCGGACTACGAGTACGAGCTGCAGATGGCGCTGATGAACCGCAGGCTTGAGCCGCGCGTCGAGACCGTGTTTCTGATGTCGGCGGAGGCGTATTCATACGTCAGCTCGCGGCTCGTGAAAGAGGTTTACGCGCTCGGCGGAAGCGTCGCAGGTTTGGTGCCCGCGCTCGTCGAGGCGCGCATGCGCGAGAAGTTCGGTCGCGCTTGAGCGGCTGAGTTTCAAAAGTCCTCTCAACGTGCGGCGCGTGTCGGTGATATACTTCGGGACAAATCTTTCACTGACGACTCCGCGCGGCGTGTTCGAGTGCGACTCGTGCGCGCACGCGCCCTAACCTTTGACGAAGGAGGAGCGAAGCAATGCCGAGGGGAGACAAAGGGAGCTACACGGACAAGCAGAAGCGCCAAGCCGAGCACATCGAAGAGGGCTACGAGAAGCGCGGCACGTCGGAGGACGAAGCCGAGCGGCGCGCTTGGGCGACGGTGAACAAGGAGACGGGCGGAGGCAAGAAGAGCGGTTCGGGGCGCGGCAAGAAGTCGAACAAGTCGTCGTCCAAGAAGGGCGGCAAGAAAGGCGGCAAGAAGAGCGGCGGCGGTCGCAAGGGCGGCAGCAAGAAGGGCGGGCGGAAATAGTCGCCCGCCCGCCGTCAGCCTGTCTCGCTGATGACGAAGATCGTGCGTCAACCCTTTGAAGTGTCGGAGCGCGTCGCGGAGATGAGCGTCTCCTCGACGCTGCGCGCGATGCAGCGCGCGATGGCGATGCGCGCCGCAGGGGTTGACGTGGTCGACCTCGGCGCGGGCGAGCCGGACTTCGACACGCCCGCGCACGTCAAGCTCGCCGCCGCGGAAGCCATGCGCCGCGGCGAGACGAAGTACACCGCGACGGGCGGCACGCGCGAACTACAACGCGCCATCATCGGCTACTACGAACGCGAGTTCGGCGCGCGCCTTGAGCCGCGCGAGGTGATGGCGACCGCCGGGGGCAAGCAGGCGATCTTCAACGCCGTCGTCACGCTCATCAACCCCGGCGACGAGGTGCTCCTCGCGCGACCCTACTGGGTGACCTTCCCCGAGATCGTCAAGTTCGCGGGCGCGACGCCCGTCGTCGTCGAGACCGAATCCGACGGGTTTCAACTGACCGCCGACGCCGTCGCACGCGCGCTCAACGCCCGCACTCGGCTCCTCATCATCAACTCCCCATCGAACCCTTCGGGGCGCGTCGTCCCGCCCGCGGAGTTTCGGCGCATCGTCGAGACGTGCGCCGGGCGCGGCGTCTATGTCGTCTCGGACGAATGCTATCTGCAGTTCGTCTATCCGCCGGGCGAGGTCTTTAGCGCGGCGTCGCTTCCGCCGGAGTTGCGCGCGCGCCTGTGCATCGCCGGATCGTTCTCGAAGACCTACGCGATGACGGGCTGGCGCATCGGCTACGCGCTCGCTCAGCCTGAGTGGATCGAGGCGATGCTGCTCGTGCAGGGTCACTCGACGAGCAACCCGAATTCGATCTCGCAGGCGGCGGCGACGGAGGCGATGAACGCTTCGCAAGACTGCGTCCGCGAGATGCTCGCCGAGTACGCGCGCCGCCGCGAATGGATAGGCGGCGCGCTCTCGGAGATTCCCGGCTTCAAATGCTTCGCGCCCGAAGGCGCGTTCTACGCCTTCCCCGACGTGCGCGGCTGCCTGTACGACGACGTGAAGACCTCCGCCGACTTCGCCGAGAAGCTGTTGAACGACGAGCAGGTCGTCGTCACAGACGGCGCGGGCTTCGGCGCGGACGGCTACATACGCATCTCTTACGCGACCTCGATGGAGCGACTTCGAGAAGGCGTGCGACGCATCCGCCGCGTCGCCGAAGCGTGCGCGCGCTGACGGCGAAGGCGAAGCGACAACACACTGCGCGGGTGAAAAGAAGGCGGCGACTCACAACTCGTGAGTCGCCGCTTTCGCGCGTCGCGCTGGAGGCGCGGGTTAGTAGATGTTGAAGTTGTACATGATCTTCGCGTACTGCGAGACCTTGTGACCGTCCTTCTCGGCGGGGACGAACTTGATGCGGCGCGCGGCCTCAATCGCCTTCTCGGTGAGACCGTCGGGCAGCCGGCTGAGCGCGCTGATGTTCGTCACCGTCCCGTTGGCGTTGAGCACCATGCTGATCGTGACGGTGCCGGTGATCTGGTTCTTGCGCGCCTCCTCCGTGTAGAGCGGCTCGGGCTTGTCAATCACCTGCGCCTTGCGCGTCACCTCGCGCGGCTGGAAGACGCGGTCGTAGTCGCCGCCCCCGCCGCCGCCGGGACCGCCGCCGCCGATCGAGCGGTCGCCGCCGCCCGTGTTGCCGCCGCGACCGGGTCCGACGCCGCCGCCCTCACCTGAGCCGACGCCGCCTCCCGTGCCCGTGCCGATGCCGTTGCCCGTGCCGGGACCCGAACTCGTCTCGGTTGACTTCGACTTCGGATCGCCGTAAGGCAGGTTGCGCGGATCGGGCGGGAAGAGCACCGGGTCTGCGTCAATGCTGGCGGGCGTCGGCAGGTGCGGGTTCTTCACCGTCGGCGGGTGCGGGTCGGGCGCGACCACCTGAGGAATGTCTATCGAAGCGGGCGGGAGCTTGCCGAACGAGGCGGGCTTCGT
>JAIVGV010000420.1 GCA_020201365.1 Acidobacteriota bacterium | reverse complement strand
CGAGTCGATCTGCTGGCTCGCGCCGTTCTCGCCCAGCACGAATGGCGACGGCAGCACTTCGTCGAGCGTGCGGTGGAACTCGACCGCCTTCTGGAACTCGACGTGGCTCGCCAGCTCCCAGTCAATCACGACCTTCGAGCCGTTGGTCGAGACGGTCTCGATCTCCCAGGAGCCGTGCTCGTCGTCGGTCGCGAGGTCGGTGCGGCAGCCAGCCTTCGAGAGCTGCCCCTCGACGCGGGCGAGCGCCTCGCCCCTCGCGTCGTGGAAGACGGCGCGCAGGTTCATCTTCTCCTGCTTGCGCAGCACGCCCTTGCGACCCGCGAAGGCTTCGAGCAGGACAGAGAGCAGGTGCTCGTCACCGCCGAGGCGACGCACCAGCTTCTCGCAGTAACGCTTGTACTCGACCATCTGTTCGAGAGCGCGCGCGAGGTCTTTGCCCTCGACGGTCGCTCCCGTCTCGTCGGACTTCACCTTCATCTCGCTCGTCGCCTGCCGCATCAAATAACGCACCATCGAGCGCTCGTCCTTAATGTACTCCTCGCGCTTGCCGCGCTTGACCTTGAAGAGCGGCGGCTGCGCGATGTAGACGTGACCCGACTCGACCAGCTCGGGCATCTGCCGGTAGAAGAACGTCAGGAGCAGCGTGCGGATGTGCGAGCCGTCAACGTCGGCGTCGGTCATGAAGATGATCTTGTGGTAGCGGAGCTTGCCGAGATCGAAATCGTCTTTGCCGATCCCCGTGCCGAGCGCGGTGATGAGAGTTTTGATCTCGGTGTGGCTGAGCATCTTGTCGAAGCGCGCCTTCTCGACGTTCAGGATTTTGCCCTTGAGCGGTAAGACGGCTTGATTGCGACGGTCGCGCCCCTGCTTGGCGCTGCCGCCCGCCGAGTCGCCCTCGACGATGTAGAGTTCGCACAGAGCCGGATCGCGCTCCTGACAGTCGGCGAGCTTGCCCGGAAGCATCGTCGAGCCCATCGCCCCTTTACGGACGATCTCGCGCGCCTTGCGCGCAGCCTCGCGCGCCCGCGCCGCGTCAATCGCCTTGCCGACGATCTTGCGCGCGACCGTCGGGTTCTGCTCGAAATACTCCGACAGCCGCTCGTTTAGGAACGACTCGACCGCGCCCTTCACGTCCGAGTTGAGCTTGCCCTTCGTCTGCCCTTCGAACTGCGGCTGCGGCAGCTTGACGGAGATGACCGCGACGAGACCCTCGCGCACGTCGTCGCCGGAAAGCGTCCCTTTGAAGTTCTTGGCGAGACCTGACGATTGCGCGTAGGCGTTGATCGTGCGCGTGAAGGCGGAGCGGAAGCCGGAGAGGTGCGTGCCGCCGTCAACCGTGTTGATGTTGTTGGCGAACGAATAGACCTTCTCGTCGTAGGCGTCGTTGTACTGGATGGCGACCTCGATGGAGAGGGCGTCGGCGACACGCTCGAAGTAGATCGGCTTGTCGTGCAGGACAGCCTTGTTCTTGTTGAGGTGCTTGACGAACTCCGCGATGCCGCCGCGGTAGTAGAACTCGTGCTTGCGCTCCGGCTCCTCGCGCTCGTCCGTGATCGTGATGCGGATGCCCTTGTTCAAGAAAGCTTTTTCGCGCAAGCGCTCCGAGAGCTTGTCGAAGCTGAACTCGTGCACGTCGAAGATCTGCGGGTCGGGCTTAAACGTGACCTTCGTGCCGCGCTTGCGCGTCTTGCCGGTCTGTTCGAGTCTGGCGACCGGGATGCCGCGCTTGTACTCCTGCTCGTAGGTTTTCCCTTCGCGCCAGATTTCGAGGCTCAAAGTCTCTGACAGGAAGTTGACGCACGAGACGCCGACGCCGTGCAGACCGCCCGAAACTTTGTAGGCGTTCGAGTCGAACTTGCCGCCCGCGTGCAGCTTCGTCATGACGACTTCGGCGGCGGACTTCTTCTCCTTCTTCATCTCATCGACGGGGATGCCGCGACCGTTATCAACGACCGTGATCGAGTTGTCCATGTGGATCGTGACCTCGACCGTGTCGCAGTATCCGGCGAGCGCCTCGTCAATCGAGTTATCAACCACTTCGTAAACGAGGTGGTGGAGACCCAGATCGCCCGTCGAGCCGATGTACATCGCGGGACGCTTGCGAACGGCGTCGCGCCCTTCGAGGACTGTGATCGTGTCGGCGTTGTAAGCCGCGCCGCGTGTGTTCGTGGTGACTTGCGTTGACAAAGTATTAACCTCTCTCTTACCGATCCGTTTGTCCATTCGGGAGCGTGAAATTTCCTTCGAGCCGTGGGTCAGAAAACTGCTCTGTTTAGATGCTCGAACTGCCCTTCGAGAGGGTCGAAGTCTCGACCGAAGTCAGATCGTTTGAAGCACCGATTTCGCGCGCCACGCCTTCGCTCACTTCGAAGATTTTGGCGCGCGATTTGTAGCGCTCGACGAGGCTCTCTTTGGAGGTCGTGACGAACGTCTGTGTCCGCCCTTCGAGGTACTCCAGCAAGTAATTGACGCGCCTTGCGTCAAGCTCCGCATCCACGTCGTCCAGCAGGAAAAGTGGATACTCATTATGCCAAGAATTGTACACCGAAATCGCCGCTAAATCAAGTAATATCAACGCGCTACGCTGCTGCCCGGAGCTGCCGAATTGGCGCAAATCTCGCCCGTCGAAAAGGATTTCCAGGTCGTCCCTGTGAGGTCCGATGAGGGAGTATCCGGCGGAGATTTCCGCCGTCATTCTCAGGCGCAAACGCTCGGCGATGAGTGACTCGTAGTCGTCCAAATTCCCCTTGCCTTCGAGCGACGAAACGTAACGGATCGTGACCTCTTCGCGACCGAAGAGACGACCTTCGAGCGCGGCGTTTATTCGCCCGACGTAGTCCACTCTTGCGCGATGAATTTCGGCGCTCAGCGCGACGAGTTGTTCGTTCCAAGGAACGAGCCTTGAGGCAGTCTCTTCGTGATCCAATTCGGCGTCCGCCGCATCTTGCAGGAGGCGATTTTTTTGGCGGATGACTCGCTGGTAATCCGCGAGCGTCTGGACGTATGCGTGGTGCATCGAGACGACGCCGCGATCCAAGAATTTGCGTCGAGCTTCCGGCGCGCCGCGCACGACTTCCAGCTCGTCCGCCGTGAACGAGACGACGTGTAGCTGACCGAGGTAGCGCGCGACCGTCTCGCGCTTACCGTTGACGGAGATCGTCTTGGAGTTGTTTTGAATTGCGACCTGAAGCTCGCGCTGAACTTCTTCGGTGCGCGCGACCGTGCCGCGCACGACCGCCAAGTCGCCGCCGAAGCAGACGGCTTCCTGCGGGCGCTGCGTGCGGAAGGATTTGGTGGTGGCGAGGAGGTAGATGGCTTCGAGCCAGTTGGTCTTGCCCTGCCCGTTCTCGCCGAAGACGATGTTGAGCCCGGAGCCCCAACTGATCCTACCGCTCAAATTCCTGAAACAGTGCGCCTCAAGCGATTCGAGCAGCATGGGCGGATTTTAACACACGGGCACACTCCGCCCTATGACGACCCGTGAAAATCGCTCATGGGCGAAGCAGACGCAAACAGCGCGCGATTGACGAGCGAGTCGGACGGTTGTTTTGGAATTTAGTTGTGGCTTAACGAGACGGTCCCGGATGTCGAATCCGATGACATCCGCGACCGTGAATGCTGTGACCGTGACAGTTCCTGATTCGTTCGACCGTCACAGTCGCATCGGCATGATGATGTATTTGTAGTCGTAGTCGGGGTCGGAGGCGAGGCGCATCTGGGCTTGGGAGTTGCCGTCTTTGAATTCGAAGGCGACCTGCCCGTCGCCGACGCCGTTGAGGAAGTCTTGGAGGTACTGGGCGTTGAATCCGATCTCAATCTCTTCGCCGGCGTACTCAGTGGCAACCGTCTCCTTTGCCTCGCCCTCTTCGGCGGTCTGGGCGGCGATGTTGAGGCTGCCCGAAGTGAGGTGCAGGCGGATAGCGCGCGTGCGCTCGTCCGACATGAGCGCGACGCGGCGGACGGCCTGACCGAGCGCCGCGCCGTCGAAGATGGCGACCTTATCGTTGTTCTTCGGCATGACCATCTCGTAGTTCGGGAACTGACCCGTGAGCGCGCGCGAGATGAGCAGGCGCGGACCCGCCTCGAAGTAGATGTGATTCTCGTCGGCGCCGAGGCTGATGTCGCCCTCGTAGCCGGTGGTGAGCTTGTTCAGCTCGGCGAGCGTCTTGCGGGGAATGAGCGTGTCAATCGTCTCCGCGGGCGCGGCTTCGCCCAAGTCTTTGTGCTCGATATAGGCGAGGCGGTGACCGTCGGTCGTGACCATGCGGGCTCCGGCTTTGTCGAGCATGAACTTCGCGCCCGAGAGCGTGTAGCGCGACTCTTCGAGGGTGATGGCGAAGATGGTACGGTCGATGAAGGTCTTGAAGACCTCGGCGGGCATCTTGACGGGGGCGGATCGGAAGCTAGGAACCTCGGGGAAGTTTTCTTTCTCGACGCCGGCGAGGCGGAAGTTTGAGCGCTCGCACTTGACGGTCGCCCAGTTGTTCTCCTCTTTGCGGAAGTTGACGGGGGCGTCCGGGAGCGTGCGCGCGATGTCGAAGAGCTTGCGCGCGCCGACGCACATCGCGCCGGGCGTCTTCACGTCGGCTTCCGCCTCGCAGCGCAGCGTCGCGTCGAGGTCTGTGCCGACGATGCGGATGGTCGTCTCGCCGACCGACTCGATGAGAATGTTCGAGAGCGCGGGGATCTATATATCTAGTAGTAGTAGTAGGGGCTGTGGAAATGTGGAAAACCGACCTTACTGTTCTCACGCAAAGATTTATTTTCCACAAGGGGTGTGGAAATCGCTGTGGAAATAAATTCGATTTTGTGGAAAAAGGATCGAGGCGCTGAGTTTTCCACATTTCCACAGGCACGTTTCTTGAGCCACTTGTGGAAAAGTGGAAAACTTAAGGTTAAGTGTAAGACTGGAAAGAGCTAAAGCGAAAAACATGCTGTGGAAAAACTTTCCCGCCGAATCTCTCTAACTACCTGCAAAGATTGTCCGTAAGGTCGCTGACGACCCTGTGGAAATTTTGATCCTTGGAAACGAGCGCGTCGATCTTATCCACACTGTGGATAACTGTCGTGTGGTGCTTGCCGCCGAACTCGCGCCCGATCTCCGGGAAGCTGTGCTTCGTCAGTCGCTTGCACAGATACATTGCGACTTGGCGCGGGAAAGAAACATGACGTGAATTGTTCTTCGACTTCAACTCCTCCGGCTTCAGTTTGTAGTGTGCCGAGACGACACGCTGAATCTGATCAATCGTGATTCCCGCGGGCTGATCGTCCTCCGCGATGTTGCGGATCGCGTCCTGCGCCAGCATCTTCGAGATCGGGACGCCGCGCAGAGACGAGATCGCGATTAGGCGCACGAGCGAGCCTTCCAACTCGCGTATGTTGCTCTTGACCTTGCTGGCGATGAAGAACGCCACGTCGTCTGGGAGCGTCACGCCGTCTAAGTCCGCCTTGCGTTTAAGAATGGCGACCTTCGTTTCGAGGTCGGGCGGCTCCATGTCTGCGATCAAGCCCCACTCGAAGCGCGAGTGCAGGCGCTCTTCGAGCGTCGGGATTTCGCGGGGCGGGCAGTCGGACGAGATAACGATCTGCTTCTGCTTGTCGTAGAGGGCGTTAAACGTGTGGAAGAACTCCTCTTGCGTGCGCTCTTTGCCAGCCATGAACTGTATGTCGTCCATAAGGAGCACGTCAATTGAGCGATATTTTTCACGGAAAGTCTGCGCCTTGTCGTAGCGGATCGCGTTAATCAACTCGTTCATGAACCGCTCGGCAGAGATGTAGGAGAGGCGCAGGTACTTGTTCTTCTCTTTAACGGCGTGCCCGATGGCGTGCATCAAGTGGGTTTTGCCGAGACCGACGCCGCCGTAAATGTAGAGTGGGTTGTAAGTTTTACCGGGCGTCGCCGCGACAGCTTCCGCCGCCGCGTGCGCGAACTGATTGCAAGAGCCGACGACGAAGGTCTGGAACGTGCACTTCGGGTTTAGCGAAAGCTCCAGCGGCTCTATGTCAACGAAAGTGGTCGCGCTCGGAGCCAAGCCGTCCGACTCGGCGGCTTCGAGCAGCGAGAGCAGG
The DNA here is from genome assembly GCA_020201365.1 of Acidobacteriota bacterium. GTDB lineage: Bacteria > Acidobacteriota > Blastocatellia > Pyrinomonadales > Pyrinomonadaceae > JAIVGV01. The sequence goes on along the minus strand of JAIVGV010000420.1, from coordinate 2,869 downwards.
CTAGATGAGTTCCCTTGCGCGCCATTGCCGCTGGGGGCTTCCAGCGAGAATGCTGCCTCGTCATCCTCCCGGACATCGCCTGCATCCGCTTCCGCAGGCGAAGAGTCGTCAACCGCCCAATCAACGTGATAGGCGGCGAGGTTCAACTCTTTCAGCGAGGCGTCAATCACGTCAGAGTAGTTCGAGCTGACCCAGTCTTTCACGACTTGGTTCGGCGCTCTTAAATGGATTGTTTGCCCAGCCTGATCGCAGCCGTCGAACTGGATTGACTTGAACCACGTCTCGAAGCTCTGGTGGTTCAAACGCTTTTCGACGGCGTGGAGCAGGTTGGTCCAAACCCCTCCATTTTCGATTACTGTGCTCATACTTTTGACCGTCCTACCGAAAGTTTAACCACTCTGACTTTTGAACTAAAAGGATACAAAACCTCATTCACCACTTTTCAAGTTATGGTTTGAACCATGTTTCCGAAAGTGTTGCCAAACGCCTTTTTATCCCCTCTTATTGGGAGCGGCGCCGAGGTTTTCCACAAAGTTTTCCACAGCTTGTGGAAAACTTTGTGGGACTTAAAGTGTTGCTTTAAGTGTTTAGTTTTCAATTACTTACGGGTGATGTGCCCTGCCAAAACGGGCGGGAGACTACCATACCGAAGGGTGGTTTGCAAGAGGAAATCCACAGTCGTTTATAACTTTTTGGGTTTCGATTTATTTGCCTTAATTTTGCCCGTCGCACTAAATCGTGGATGATGGCTGTGGACTATTTTGAGGCATATTTTGAGGACCGCGGCGGCTGGTCGGTTGGCTCGTCAGTAGTGAATCGGCAGGGCTAATATTCAGCCGGTTTCCTTGACAGTACGCAGCCGCCAAGTTACTCTTACGCTTTTCGTTAACGGAGGATGGGATTGTCTTATGCCGAAGAGAACGTTTCAGCCCAACAACCGCCGCCGCGCCAAGACGCACGGCTTCCGTGCGCGCATGGCGACGAAGAACGGGCGGCTGGTCTTGAAAAGGCGGCGCGCGAAGGGTCGCAAGCGGCTCACACCTGCTCACTACTGAGGCGAGAGGCTTTGCCGCGCGGCGCTAAGCTCAGGAATTCCGGCGAGTTCCGAGCCGTTTACGAGTCGGGTCGGCGGTATGACGGGCTTTTGGTGACGGCTTTCGTCTCCCCAAATCTTTGCGGGGAGCACCGGCTTGGGATCACTGCCTCCCGCAAGGTTGCCGCCCAAGCCGTCGCACGCAACCGCGCGAAGCGACTCCTGCGCGAAGCGTTCCGCCTGAGTGAGCCACAGCTCGCCGAGTTGCGAGCGACTTACGACTGGGTGCTGAACGCGAAGCGCCCGCTGCTCGTAGTTAAGTTGACAGACGCGCTCGACGACTTCCGTAAAATCTTGGGGCGCGTCGCCGCGGACGAGCGCGCGAGGGCGCGAGCCGACGGCGGGCAGAGGGATTCGTGAAGGGCGTTCTGTTATTCCTGCTGGCTTCCTACAAGAAAGTGCTCTCGCCGCTGCTCCCGCCTGCTTGCCGTTTCGTCCCGACCTGTTCAGAATACGCTTACGAGGCAATCCGACGTTACGGTGCTCTGCGCGGGAGCTGGATGGGCGTGCGCCGACTGCTGCGCTGCCACCCGTTTCACCCCGGCGGGTACGATCCGGTCGAGTAGGCGCGGAGAATTTTGAGCACGAAATTCGTGAAGTTAATTTTTTGAGATGGATCAAAAACGGCTAGTCCTCGCCTTCCTGCTCTCCGCGGTCATCCTCTTCGGCTGGACGTTCCTCGTCGAGCGCAACAAGCCGCAACCGAACGGCAACGCGAACACAGGCGCCAACGCGAATCAACCCGCGAACGCTTCCCCGTCGCCTTCCCAGTCCGTCGCTCCTGTCGCTACTCCTCAAACTTCTCAACAGGACGCGCAGGCGTCGTCAACAGACAAAGTCCCGCGTCGGACGATCACTGTGACGACGCCGCTCTATGAAGTTCAACTCGACGCGCGCGGCGCGGTCGCGACGAGCTGGGTCTTGACGAAAAACAAGCGCACGGGTCAGTCGCTCTACTCGGTCGCGGGCGGCAAGAGTTCTCACCCGCCGCTCGAACTCATCCCGTCGGAGAAGTACGGTCTTCAGTCCGCGCCGGAGAACGTCCGGCAGGAAGCGGGCTCGACCGCGCTGCGGCTCATCACCGGCGACGCGGCGTTCGATAATCTTCTCGCCTCGCGTAACTACAAAGTCACGGGCGTCGAAGGCGACGCGGGAGACGCGCGTATTGAGATCAAACCGGGCGAGACGAAGACCGTCAGCTTGACGCTGCACGACGACGCGACGAACAGCGACGCCGTCAAGAATCTGATCTTCAACGGCGACGTTTACGCCGTCGGTCTCGAGGTGAAACTCGCGCGCGCGGGTCAGCCTATCACGGCGGCGAAGCTGGGCGTCGGTCCGAGCATCGGCGATCAGGGCATCCCGAAGTTCAGCTTCTACTCAATCGCGCCGCAGTCGGTCGCCGTCGTCAACGGCAAGTCGCAGATTTTCTACGGGAACAAGATTCACGGCGACAAGAACTCGCCCGACCGCCAGATCGTCAACGGCACGATTGACTGGTCGGGCGTCGGCGACACTTACTTCGCGATGGCTGCCGTCCCCGCGCGACCGAGCGACGAGCTGGAGCTTCGCACGACGAAGTACGATCACGACGCGAACGGGACGAAGGAGGAGCGATACCTCATCACGTCGTTCCTGAAAATCCCGACCGACGGTTCGACGACTCAGATTTACGTCGGCCCCAAAGATCACACGCTGCTCGCGGAGGCGAGCGAGACCGTCAACAAGAACCTGCAAGCTCGCGCCGTCGATCTCGAAGGCTTGATCAACTACGGC